>JAZRQT010000109.1:0-3814 GCA_045650105.1 Clostridia bacterium
CAGAAATGCCCTTGCGGCATTTCTCTTTAAGGGAGACGATGTGTTTAAGATGACAGACACCCTTTCAGGCGGAGAAAAGGCGAGGCTGTCACTTCTTGAAATAATGCTGACAGGTGCAAACTTTTTACTTCTTGACGAGCCTACAAACCATCTTGACATACGCTCAAGAGAGGCGCTTGAGGCGGCACTGGAGGATTTTGAGGGAACGGTATTTATTATAAGCCACGACCGTTACCTGATAAATAAAATGGCAGACAGGATTATAGCCTTTGAAAACGGCAGTGTAAATTCATATAATATGAATTACGATGACTATTTGAATAAAATTGCCGTAAATCTTCAGGGCACTACTGAAAAGACAGAAAAACAGAAAAAAGAGCCTAACGATTATCAAAAGCAAAAACAAAAGCAAAGCGAAAGGCGAAAGCTTGAAGGAAAAATCAGACGATGCGAAGAAGCAATTGAGCTTTGTGAACAGGAAATAGAAAAAATTAATGAAGAGATAAATGGTGCAGGCAGTGATTTTGAAAAAATAACTATGCTAAGTAAAGAACTTGAGGAAAAAGAAACAGAGCAACAAAAGCTTATGAATGAATGGGAAACTCTCAGTTTGGAGCTTGAGGAATTATGAAAGTATTTATAGATGCAGACGGATGTCCCGTCGTTAATGAGGCGGCAGAGCTATGTAAAAGGCATAATAAAGATTTCATTATAATATGTGACACCGCACACTCTATAGAGAAAGACGGCGCACAGACAATTGTTGTTGAAAAAGGAAGCGACAGTGTTGATTTTAAGCTCGTTAATCTTATTTTAAAGGGTGATGTCGCCATAACGCAGGATTACGCATTGGCGGCAATGTGCCTTGCCAAAGGGGCGAGGATAATAAATCAGAACGGTATGGAATATACCGATAAAAACATTGATACACTCTTAATGAGCCGTTTTATTGCAAAAAAAATCAGAAATGCGGGCGGAAGGTTAAAAGGACCTTCCAAAAGAACAAAAGAGCAGACCGAAAGCTTTGTAAAAAAGCTCATCGAAATATTGGAGGAAGAACAATGAAAATAATTGCGGCAACAAAAAATAAAAATAAATTACGTGAATTTGGTGAAATCCTCAAGGGCTTTGAGATTATAAGTCAGGAGGAAGCAGGCATTGATATAGACGTAGAAGAAACGGGTACAACCTTTGAAGAAAACTCACGTCTTAAAGCGGAGGCAATATTTAACGCCACGGGAATAGCGGCAATTGCCGATGACAGCGGACTTTGCGTAGATGCCCTCGGAGGCAAGCCTGGTGTTTACAGTGCACGCTACGGCGGAGAGGGACTTGACGACCCAGGCAGGGTAGAACTCCTCCTTAAAAATATGAAAGATATTCCCGACGAAAAGCGCACTGCAAGGTTTGTATGCGTAATAACCCTTGCAGGGAAAGACGGTGTTATCATTGCACGTGGAGAATGTGAGGGAGTAATTACCCACGTACCGCAGGGCGAAAATGGATTTGGATATGACCCTGTATTTTATGTAGAAGAATTTAAAAAGACGATGGCAGAGATTTCGCCTGATGAGAAAAATTCAATCAGTCACAGAGGTAAGGCGCTTAAGATTTTTGAGGAAAAAGTAAAAGGGCTGTGACAAAATGCACAGCCCCAATGAATTAACCTTTTAGCAACCGCAGTTACTGCAGCCATCACCGTTATTACCGCAAGCGCAGCTTAACAAAATGATGATGATGATGATCCAGATTATCCATTCGCATCCGTTATTACAGCCGTTATTACCAAAGAACATAGAAAAAGCTCCTTTCAAATACTATCTATATTAAGTAGGTCGCCCTATGTTAAATGGAACGCCCTACAGTAGTATACTATGAATAATGTCGAAAAATTGTTTCTTGTTTTTTTGATTATTTCAGGAATATTGAGAAATAATAGACGTATATTCCAAAAAAGAAAGGAACTTGTAAAATGAAAAAACTTATTTGTTTGTTGGGTGCACTTATGATACTCTTTACCGCTTGCGGAGGAAATAATAACGACGCAAACGATAACGGTGCGAAAAACGGTGTTGTTAATGATGGTAACGGAATTATTGACGATGAAAAAAATGGAAGCACTATGGACAACGATGCTGACGGAAAGACAGATGTAGGCGATGCAATGGATAATGCCACAGAGGGTGCAGGCGAAATTGTTAATGGCGCAACAGACGCCGTTGACGATGCCGTAGGCGGAGTTGAAAATGCAGTTGATGAAATGACAGACGGTAACAACAATAACAATAAAAACAACAATAATAAGTGATTATGCAGGGGTAAAGCCCTGCATACATATTGGGGGAGATTAGATGCTTAAATATGAACTTAAAAACGGGATTAATCTGCACCTGGTACAGGATAAGAAATTTAAGGATTTCAGGGCTTGCGTGCTTTTTCACAGACCGCTTTGCAGGAGTGAGGTAACGCTTAATACACTTCTTGCCGCAGTTATAAGAATGCAGAGCAAGAATTTTCCTACGGCGCAGAAAATATCGGAGGAGCTTGAAAACCTTTACGGGGCAGAGCTTATCGCACGTGCAAGTAAATATGGCGAAAGACAGATAATAAAAATAGGAATACAGTCGGTATCAGACAATGCACTTGGTAAAAAGGGTAATTTTGACAAGGCGATGAAGCTTGTATATGATATTGCCCTTTGCGCAGGAAACGGTGAAGAGTTTTCACGAAATATTGTTGATATTGAAAAGAAGAATATACGTGATTCAATTCTCTCGCAGAAAAATGACAAGCGTTCCTACAGTGTACTTCGTCTTCAGGAAGAAATGTGCAAGGATGAGCCATACGGAATTAACCCGATGGGATATATAGAAGAGCTTGAAAAAATAGACGCAGCCCTTCTTTACAAACACTATAAAAAGGTTATAGCGGAAAGCAGAATAGACATTATTTTCAGCGGTAATTTTGAAGTGGAGGAGGCAAAGCTTGCCGCAGATTCCTTCTGCGCAAACCTCTCAGGCAGGGACACTGAGGAAATTAAAGAGGAAAGACGTAGTGCACCCCAGAAGTTTAAAGAGGTGCGTGACAAAATGGATGTTACGCAGGGAAAGCTATGTATGGGATTTCGCTCAGGCGAAGGAACGAAAAATGAGAATTATGCAGCAACCCTTGTATATAATTCAATGTTTGGCGGAAGTGCCGTAAGCAAGCTTTTTAACAATGTGCGTGAAAAGCTGAGCCTTTGCTACTATGTTGGAAGCAGTGTTGACAGATTAAAGGAAATTATGATTGTGCGCAGCGGGGTTGAGTTTGAAAACTTCGGCAAGGCGTACGATGAAATAATGGCGCAGCAGAAAATGATGGAAGACGGAGATTTTACTCAGGAGGAAATTGATAGCGCCAAAAAACAGCTTATCGGTGCATACGAATCAAATCTTGACAGTGTGGCGGCAATGGCTGAATATTATACAATGCAGCTTATTCTTGGAACTGATACATCTGTCGGGGAAATGACAAAAGCAATCGAAAATGTCACACGTGATGAAATAATAACTGCAGCAAGGGGAATGAAGCTTGACACAGTATATTACCTTGATAAAGAGTGAGGGGGCAGAAGGATGAACTTTACAAAATTACATTACGAAACATTAAACGAAACGGTATATTCTGCCACACATAAAAGCGGATTGCGTGTGATTTTAATAAAAAAGCCGGGGTTTAAAAAGAGCTATGCAACCTTCAGCACAAAATACGGCTCCATAAATACGCAGTTTGTCGTTCCGGGGGAGAGTGAAACAACAACGGTAATAGATGG
>JAZRQT010000110.1:0-2037 GCA_045650105.1 Clostridia bacterium
CCCTCTGCACCGAACATCTGACGGAATGCCAGACGACCGATACGTCCAAAACCGTTAATTGCAACTTTTACTGCCATTTTAAAACATCCTTTCGTGTTTAAATATATAAATAATAAATATTATTTAATAACTCAGATAATAACCATTGACTCGATAACAGGTGTAACCTTTGGTGTCTGCCCGTCAAATCCTACGGGTGTAGACGCAATCTCATCAACAATTTCAATGCCCTTTGTTACCTTACCGAATGCCGCATAAGCACCATCAAGGTGGGGCGCATCCTCGTGCATAATAAAGAACTGACTTGATGCACTGTCAGGGTGCTGACTGCGTGCCATAGAAATAACACCACGTGTATGCTTAAGAGTGTTGTTAAAGCCATTCATCATAAACTCACCCTTAATGTTCTTGTCACTGCCTCCCATTCCTGTTCCGAGCGGATCACCACCCTGAATCATAAACCCCTTTATAATTCTGTGGAAGGTCAGTCCGTCATAAAAAGAGGATTCTACAAGCTCTTTAAAATTAGCAACCGTTATGGGGGCAATATCACTGTAAAGCTCAAGCTCTATAATACCGCCGCCCTGCATAGTAATTCTTACATTAACATTTTCAGCCATAATATTCGCCTTTCTAAACATATAGTAAAAGGTAAAATTTACATATCGCTACTATTATATCGTTTTCTTTTTACCATTGCAAGTCTTTTTTTAAGTTTTTATCCCAATTCTTGCATTTTTTGGTAAACAGGGCATATTTTTAATTATATTTCGTCTTCCTCACTATAACCAAATGACGTCTTTCTTACCTCGTCAATACCGCTGTAATCAGGAATAACGTATGAGCCGCCGCCAATATCCTGCGCTATTCCGGGCATTGTAATGGTTTCTATTTTATCAGTACCGATTGAAAGCATCTGCATTGCGCACGCAACGGCATCGCCAGGTGTCATTGATGTTTCCATATTATCCGATATAATTCTGTATATATCGTCAATCTTTCCTATATATCGCATCTGGAGCTTCTGCTCTGCAAGAGCGTGGATAAAATCCTGCTGTACCTTAATTCTGTCAAGGTCGCCGTTCTTATATCTTCTGAAACGCAGTAGCTGCTCGCACTTGTCGCCGTCAAGATGCTGAACCCCAGGCTGCAGGTCAATATTAAGGTCCTGATAGGGGTCGTTATACTTCATTCTCTGCGGAACATCAAACTCTACTCCGCCCAGCTCATCAATCGAGTCACGAAACGCCTCAAAATTAACCTTTACGAAATGATGCACAGGTATTCCTGTAAGCTGCTTTACAGCGATAATTGCCGCTTCGCTTCCCTTTTTACCGTTTTTATGTCCTACGGAGTGCACCTCCGTGATTTTGCGGTTAACACCGGCATATTTAACACGTGTATCACGTGGAATACTCATAACAACTGCGTGGTCATTCTGCGGGTCAATCTGGGCAAGCATCATAACGTCAGTTCTAAGCCCCTCTTTATCCGTTCCCAGTATAAGTATATTACACTTTTCCTTGGCAATCTCAACCTCGTGGAGCGTTCCCGCCTCAAACTCACTTACAATACTGCTGTATGGCGTTGTATAAATTTTTGCGGCATATATACCACTGAGTGCTGCAAAAACCATTAAAAGAGAAATTAAAAGCCCTTTTAAAAAGCTGCTCGCACTCCTTTTTCTTTTCCTTTTAGTCATAATAATAAACCTCTCTGCAGAAGTATTTTTACCCATAATAATTCATTTTAAACTATTTTACCATAAATCGCACATTAAGTCAACGAATATAAAACTTTTGCCAAAAAAATAATTTAAATATTTTTGCAAAAAAGTATTGACATTTTGGAAAGGTTTTGCTATAATTATCAACGTTGTCAATGGTGGACGACGTTATGGGAGCATAGCTCAGCTGGGAGAGCATCTGCCTTACAAGCAGAGGGTCATAGGTTCGAGCCCTATTGTTCCCACCATTTGGCCCGGTAGTTCAGTTGGTTAGAACGCCAGCCTGTCACGCTGGAGGTCGAGGGTTCGAG
>JAZRQT010000111.1:0-2627 GCA_045650105.1 Clostridia bacterium
TTTTTCTGCTGAAACGGAGCGTGCACTCTGGGTGATGGACTATGCAATTTTGGTTATAAGCGGTCTTGACGGTGTGCAGAGCCATACACAGACACTCTGGAAGCTACTTAAAAGACACGGTATACCCGTGTTTGTTTTTGTCAACAAGATGGATATATCAAACTTCACTAAGGAAGAACTGATGACACAGCTTCGTGAAAAGCTTTCATCAGGATGCGTTGATTTTGTAAATGAAGATATGGCGGAAGAGGTTGCCCTGTGTGATGAAAAGCTGATGGAACAGTTTCTTGAAACAGAAAATATAGAAAAAGAAGATATAAGCAGTGCGATTTATGAAAGGAAGGTTTTCCCCTGCTTTTTTGGCTCAGCACTAAAGCTTGACGGTGTCCAGAGCCTTCTTGGTGCACTCAGCTCTTTTATGGTGACGTATGAAAATACGAATACTTTCGGGGCAAAGGCATTTAAAATATCGGAGGATGAAAAGGGAGCACGCCTGACACATATGAAAATAACGGGAGGCTCTCTTTGTGTTCGTGATAAAATAGAGTATGGCGATACAGAGGAAAAGGTAAGCGAAATACGCATATATTCAGGTGCGAAGTATAAAAGCGTGCCCGAGGCACTCCCGGGTGACGTATGCGCCGTATGCGGTCTTACAAAAACGTATGCGGGAATGGGACTTGGAAAGGAAGAAAATGCCCCTACGCCCGTGCTTGAAAGCGTTTTTACGTATAAGGTTACTGTTACGGACGGTACTGATATGCGTGTTGCCCTCGCAAAGCTCAAAAAGCTTGAGGAGGAGGAAAACCGTCTGCACGTTATTTATAACAGCGTGCTTGGTGAAATCCATATACGCCTTATGGGCGAGGTACAGCTCGAAATAATGCAACGTGTTTTAAGGGAGCGCTTTTCCCTTAATGTTGAGTTTGAGCAGGGCAGTATTGTATATAAAGAAACTATAGCAGAGCTTTCGGAGGGCGTCGGTCATTATGAGCCGCTCCGCCATTATGCGGAGGTGCATCTTGTTTTAGAGCCTCTTAAAAGGGGAAGCGGTATTGTGGTGGAAGCGGACTGCAGTGAGGACGAGCTTTCACGAAACTGGCAGAGACTGATTTTAACCCATATAAAGGAGAAAAATCATATAGGCGTACTGACAGGCTCGCCCATTACAGATATGAAAATAACGCTGAAGGCAGGCAAGGCGCATTTAAAGCACACTGACGGCGGAGATTTCCGTCAGGCGACCTATCGTGCAGTGCGCCACGGTCTGCGGTGTGCGCAGAGTGTTCTTTTAGAGCCGTATTATTCTTTTGCAATAGAGCTTCCTGCCGAAAATGTGGGCAGGGCAATGACAGACCTTGAAAAAATGTATGCACGCATTGATGCACCGCAGATATTTGAGGACAGTGCACGCATAACGGGCACAGCCCCCGTTGCGACAGTTGAGGGGTATCAGAAAATACTGACAGGATATACACGGGGTGTTGGGAAAATGTCTGTGGCACTTTGCGGATATGATGTGTGCCACAATACTGACGAGGTAATTGAAAAAATTTCATATAATGCTGATGCCGACCTTGAAAACAGTGCGGATTCTGTTTTTTGCAAGCAGGGGGCAGGTTTTGTTGTGCCGTGGAATGAGGTGTGCGATTATATGCACCTTCCCAGTGTGCTTGCACCCAAAAAGGAAGGGGAAATAACAGCGCCCACTATCAGGCAAAAGGCGATAGTTTATGACGAGGACGAGCTTATCGAGATATTTGAACGCACCTACGGAAAAATTGTGCATAAAAACCACAATGCAATGAAAACTCCCAAGGATGTTGTGCGGGAAAAAAAGGTGCGCTCTGCCCCGCAGAAGCAAGGCCCCGGGTATATACTGGTTGACGGCTACAATATAATTTTTGCGTGGGATGAGCTTAAGAAAATTGCAAAGGACAGCCTTGAGGATGCACGTAATATGCTTATTGACAAGCTATGCTCCTACAAAGCGATAAGACCGCAGGAGGTAATCCTCGTTTTTGATGCGTACAAGGTTAAGGGAAACCGTGGCGAGGTTGAAAAGGTTCATAATATTACCGTTGTATACACAAAGGAGGCACAGACTGCCGATGCGTATATTGAAAAGGCGGCGCACGAGCTTGGGAAGAAGTATCACGTGCAGGTTGCAACGAGTGATGCGCTCGAACAAATGATAATATTAGGCAGCGGTGCACACCGTATAAGTGCCGCATCCTTTATAGCCGAAATGAAACAGGCAGAAAAGGAAATAGATGAGCTTATAAAGGAAATATCGGGAGAAACTATCTAATATATGTAACATTATTTCAAAATATTCAGTTTTTAGGTTTAAAAACTTGACTAAACAAATAAAAAGAGTTATACTGTAATGTGGTAAGTATCGTGCAGTGTTATGCTATGCACGGTACGGATGCCTTTTTTATCAAGTGTAATTTTTTAACATACAAGGAGGTAAACATTATGGCAAGACAGAAAAAAACCATGGATGGTAACACCGCTGCCGCATATGTCTCATATGCGTTTACAGACGTTGCTGCTATCTACCCCATTACGCCTTCCTCTAACATGGCTGAGGTTACAGACGAATGGGCTGCAAAAGGAAAGAA
>JAZRQT010000112.1:0-4937 GCA_045650105.1 Clostridia bacterium
TTAAGCTTTTCTCTGCCCATATATGTAACCTCCGTTAATTTATATAACTGCTATATTTTACCACACAACAGGATTTTTGTAAATAGGGGATGTAAAAATAGGCTTTTTACATCCCCATAGCATCAAAGATAACAACGTATATCTACCGCAAGCTTTTCCTCAAGGTTTATAAGGCGTTTTGTAATATCCTTTGAAACCTCATCTGCTGCTTCGTATTTGTTAAGATATTTGTTAAGGGATTTTACACCCATATTGCATCCATCGGTCATAAGGTCTGCTATTGTGGCATCAGTTTCGTTCATTGCGAGCTTCATATTTGTTTTCATCCAGCTCATTCCCTTTGCAATTGCGGCAGGCTCTTTTCCGTCATCATTAAATTTATCAAGAATTTCCTGAAGCTCACGGTCGAGTTTTTCGTGTTCTTCCTTGCAGTCAGTAAGAATTTTTTCAAGGCGGTCACTTGTAACAGAGCCTAAAACATCTTCTATCGAAGACACACCCATTTTAACACCGGCATCACATTCACGCAAAAGCTTTATTGTATCCTGTTCAATCATAGTTTTTCTTCCTTTCTTTCTCAGATACAATAATTATTCCCTTTAAATGCACGATAATTCAAAAAAGCAGTTGTAAAAATTTACAACTGCTTTTTGGCTAACTATTTTTTTGCTGTCATCTTTTGCATAACAATCATAATTGCCACAAGTCCTATTCCTACCGCATCGGTAACAGCACCCGGATATATCAGTAAAAGTCCGCCTACAAGGCTGAAAACTCGCTGATACCAGGTCATATGTTTCCATAAATATCCCTCAAGCGATGCCGATACTGCAAAAATACCTATCAGTGAGGTTATGCTTATCAGAATAACCTCCCACGCTGTGGTGTCAATGAAAAGCATTGCGGGATTAAGTGCAAATACATACGGCACAATAAATGCACCGATTGCAAGCTTCGTCGCAGTAAATGCCGTTTTCATCGGATTTGCCTGCGCAATCGCCGCACCTGCATATGCCGCAAGTGCCACGGGCGGAGTGAGGTCTGCCACTATACCAAAATAGAATACAAAGAAATGTGCCGCAATATTCGGAACGCCCATACGCACTAAAATAGGTGCACAGGTTGCCGCCATAATGCAGTAATTTGCTGTCGTAGGAACACCCATCCCCAGAACGATGCAGCACAGCATTGTTAAAAACAGTGCAACTATAACCTGACTTCCTGCCAGTGCCACAATACCGTTAATCATTATGTTGGCAAGTCCCGTCATTGTTATTGTTCCTGCAATTATACCTGCAACACCGCAGGCTGCGGCAACGGTTATCGTTCCCTGACCGCCTGCTGCAAGAGCCTCCCATATTCTTTTGGGAGTTATGCGGTTTTCCTTGTTAAATATACTTACAACAATAGCCGCAACAATGGCAATTGCCGCCGCATACTGAATAGAACGTGTGCTTGTGCCCACAAGATAAATAAGTATTATAAGCGGAAGTAAAAGATATGTCTGCTTAACAAGGGGTAAAAACCTTGGAAGCTCTTCCTTTGTAAGACCTCTTAATCCTTCCTTCTTCGCCTCAAGATGCACTGTAATGAAAATACCTGCAAAATAGAGCATTGCGGGCAGTATCGCACGCACTACTATATTACTGTACGGCACACCTACATAGTCTGCCATCAGGAATGCGGCTGCACCCATAATCGGTGGCATAATCTGACCGCCCGTAGGTGCAGATGCCTCTGCCGCAGCAGCAAATTCGCCCTTATAGCCTGTTTTTTTCATAAGCGGAATTGTAACTGAGCCTGAGCCAACCGTGTTTGCCACAGAAGAGCCTGAAACCATACCCTCAAGCGCACTTGCAACAACGGCAACCTTTGCAGGACCGCCTGAAAACCCACCGACAACGGCGTTTGAAATTTTTATAAAGAAATCGGCAATACCCGTACGTTCTAAAAACGCACCGAAAATAATAAACACAACAATAAATTTGGAGCAAACATTTATAGGTGTGGACAAAACACCCTCTTTTCCGTAGAAAAGGTAGTGAATAATATAATTAAGCTTGCCCCAGAGGGTTGGGTTTGATAATCCCCAGATAAGGGCATAAACGACAAAGCAGGATGCTACAATAACGATCGGAAGTCCTACGCTTCTTCTGCACACCTCTGCCAGTGATATTATTCCTGCAACACCTATTATAATCTGATACCACTCAAAATTACTGCCCTGCTGAATTATCGTCATAGCGTTTGCCGTATAGTACAAAAATGCACCGCTGCCGCAAAGCATCAGCAATATATCATGCCACGGTATATAATTAACCTTCTGAAGTCCTTTTCGTGCAGGATACATAAGATATCCTATAAAAATAATAAATGCTACAAACGACGTAAGACGGATTTCCTCAAGCCAGCTTGTAAAAAGTGTTACGTAAATACAAAACAAAGAAAACGCCGCTAATATGCAGTTTACCGCAATCTTTGCCTTTCCTTCCCAAATCCTGACATTTGACTCACGGTCAAATTTCTGCATAACAGCCTGAAGGTCCATAGCTTCAGGCTCTACAGGATTTTTTCTTTTACCTAAAAACATTATATTCCTCCTATGGGGTACAAAAAGGCTGCGGCAAAGCTTGTCGCAGCCTTTTTGTATACTAATATCAGTCAACTGCTACTGTAATACCCTTTTCCTCAAAATATTTTGCAGCACCCTTATGGAAAGGAACTGTCATACCGCTTGTTGCGTTTTCAAGGCTAAGCTCTGCGCCCTTTGCATTTTCTGCAGCAATAGCTTCTGCATTATCAAAGATAGCTGCTGTAAGCTTATAAACATCCTCCTCTGTTGCATCACTGCTTACAATCAGAGTTGCCTTAACTGTAACTGTCTTCACTGTTTCTTTCTGTCCTGCATATGTGTTTGCAGGAACCTCATATACCGTATAGAAGGGGCAAGCTGCCATAATCTTTTCTGCAATCTCGCCGTCAATGGGAACAAGATATGCACTGTTTGTTGTGCAAAGCTCCGTAATTGCAGGAGTAGGTGCACCTGCAACGATAAATGCCGCATCAATCTTTCCGTCCTTTAAGGCATCTGCACTGTCAGCAAATGACTGGTACTGAGCCTTAATATCCTTTTCTGTAAGACCTGCTGCTGTTAAAACATCAATTGCATTGAAATAAACGCCTGAACCGGGAGCACCGATAGAAACCGACTTACCCTTAAGGTCATAAACACTCTTGATATCAGGATTCATTGTTACAAGCTGCAGCGCCTCTGCATAAAGACCTGCAACAGTGCGGAAGGAATCAACCTTACCCTCCTGCTCGAAAGCACGTGTTCCTTCCCACGCATATGACATAACATCAGACTGAACTGTACCGAGCTGATAGTTGCCTGATGCAATACCCTGAATGTTTGCCTTTGAACCGTCTGTAGAAACTACAGTAACATTAACATTTGCATTATTAGTAATATACTGACCGAGGACACCGCCGTAGCCGTAGTATGTACCTGCTGTTCCGCCTGTACCCATTGTCATCTTTGTTCCTGCTGTGCCTGAGCACGCTGTGAGTGCAAGCACAAGAGAAAGTGCAAGCACAATTGACATAATCTTTTTCATTATTTTTCCTCCTTAAAATAATATCCTGATTATATTATACACCATATTTCAAATTTTTTCAAGTAATAATTTTCTTTACGTTTTTTGTCCTCACATCTCTACCTCTTTCAAATATAATGAATAGTGGAGGTGCTGTATGGATAATGTTGTTTTAATGGCACTGATTGCAACACTCGGCACCTGGTTTGTAACCGCTTTGGGTGCTGCAACAGTTGCCTTTTTTAAATCTCCCAATCCTAAAATATTAAATTTAATGCTGGGATTTGCATCAGGGGTTATGATTGCTGCAAGCTTCTGGTCACTTCTTCAGCCTGCTATAGAAAGAGCTGAGGCGGACTCTTCACTTCCTGCATATTTTGTTGCAACAACAGGTTTTTTATTTGGCGCAATATTTATGTGGGCATCTGATAAGGCGGTCAGCTTTGCCAGAAAAAGAACGCAAAACCCAAGCGGCAAATCAAGCGAGCGGCTTAATCGCATAATTATGCTCATACTTTCAATAACCTTGCATAACATACCCGAAGGATTAGCCGTGGGCGTTGCCTTTGGAGCACTGACAAATGTAGGAATAAACAGCGAAACCCTTATGGGTGCAATAACAATTGCAATCGGTATAGGACTGCAAAATTTTCCCGAGGGGGCGGCAGTCTCTCTTCCTTTGCGCAGAGAAGGCTACAGCAGAAGAAAGAGCTTTTTATATGGTCAGGCATCAGGAATGGTTGAGCCGATAGCAGGTGTAACGGGCGCAATGCTTGTAGTATATGTGGAAAAGATTTTGCCCTATGCCCTTTCTTTTGCCGCAGGTGCAATGATACTTGTTGCTGTTCATGAGCTTATTCCCGAATGTCAAAAGGGGCGGAAAACTCATCCGTATTTTTCTACAATGGGAATTATATCAGGTTTTGCTGTAATGATGCTGCTTGATGTAATGCTCGGATGAAGAATGACAAGGTCATTCTTTCGTACAAGAAGTTTTGTTT
The DNA here is from genome assembly GCA_045650105.1 of Clostridia bacterium. GTDB lineage: Bacteria > Bacillota > Clostridia > UMGS1883 > UMGS1883 > UMGS1883. The sequence continues at coordinate 4,598 of JAZRQT010000112.1, forward strand.
TATAGAACAAAATTGACTTCGTCAATTATATGTTCGCTTCGCTCACCTTTTTATAAGGTAAATTTTGTTGTTACAAGCAATTGCTAACGCAATTTCCTATGTAATAAAAAAAGGATGCAGACTCATTCTGCATCCTCTCCTCCGGGGCCGTCCCTGCGCACTTTTTTATCATTGGGACGGTCTAAGCCGGTAGAAACCTACCTGTTATCTGTGGCGGTCTTCTCTTTCTCATTTTCTTTCTTGTTTTCCATAAATATCACCCCACAGATAGTATTATCCCGTATTAAATTTTTATTCTGTTCTTACGCCATCAATATGAATAAAACGTGCCCTCTGATAA
>JAZRQT010000113.1:0-2013 GCA_045650105.1 Clostridia bacterium
TCCTTTTCTGTAAGGTCTTTTTCAATAACCTTTTGTGCAATATCAATTGCAATGGATGCAATATCCTCTTTGATTTCTTTTACTGCTGCTTCCTTTTCACGTTCAATTTCCTTTTGAGCCTTTGTTACAATTGCGGAAGCTTTCTGCTGTGCCTCGGACACAATCTGCTCTCCGCGAAGAGTAGCCTCGTGAGTCGCATCCTTCATAATACGGGATGCCTCCTCCTTTGCAGAAGAAAGCTTCTCGGTGTATTCGCTTTCCATCTCTTCTGCGTTTTTCTGCGCTGTCTCGGCCTTTTCATACATAGAACCGATTTCATTTTCACGCTGAGCAAACATATTCATAACAGGCTTAAAAAGGAATTTTTTCATTACAAACACAAGGATAAGCAGGTTGACCCAAGTGAAAATCATTGTCCATGGGGCAATGGATACAAATTGTTGGAATCTTTCCATTTCTTAAACCTCCTCATTGTTCTGATGGGGTGACAGATGCCACCCCTCTGTTTTCCTTAAATGAAGGGGTTTGCAAAGAGAAGAATCATTGCTACAACAAGACCGTAAATACCTGTTGATTCTGCAACTGCACAACCAAAAAGCATTGTAGATGTAATATCGCTCTTTGCTTCAGGCTGACGGCCAACTGCTTCAGCAGCCTTACCTGCCGCATAACCCTGACCGATACCGGGTCCTATACCTGCAATCATTGCGAGGCCTGCACCAACTGCGGATGCTGCACGGATAATAGCCTCTGTCATTTCCATAATAAATACCTCCAAATGTTTTATATAGTTAAAAATTATTATTTTTTTAAAAACCTTTGCTTCAAAAGGATGACCTTATCATCCTTCCTGTGGCTCATTTGCATTGCCTACATAAACCATTGTCAGCATTGAAATGATGTAAGCCTGCAAAAAGCTTGTGAAAACGTCAAAGTAAATTGATAAAAATGCAGGAATACCGACCTGCAAAAGCGGTATTGTTCCCAAAACGGGAATCCAACCCAAAAGAAGCTTACTTGCTGCGGCAAGCGCCCCATAGATGAGTGTAGTGATTACAATACCCGAGGCAATGTTACCGAAATGACGGAATGCCATTGATATAGGGTTTGCAATTTCACTGATTATATTAAGCGGAGCCATAAAGGCAACGGGCTCGGCAAATCCCTTAAGCCATCCTGAAACACCCTTGTTCTTTATGTTGAAGAACTGAATCATAAAGAATGCAATGAGTGCAAAGCCGAGAGTTGTGTTAAGGTCGCCTGTCGGTGCGCGAAGTCCTGTAAGTCCCAAGAGACTGCTTAATATTGAGTAACAGAACAAAGCGCCGATGTAGGGAGCAAAATGAAGGTTATGCTTACCCATTACTTCAGAAACAAGCGAGTAGAGCATCGTTACAAGCTTTTCTGCAACGACCTGACGCCTTGACGGGTTACGGAGACTAAGATTTCTTCCTAAAAAGAAGCAGACGAGTGTGAGAATGGCTATTACAATCCAGCCGTTTAGCGTTGTTTCTGTTATGTGTATCCCGCCTAAAACAGGGATAGTAAATATTATTTTCGGTCCTGAAACAGATACGTTCAAGAATTGTCACCCTTTCTGCCCAATAGTGGAATTATAAATACGGCTATTCTTGTAAATGCAAGGGGAATTATAGCCGCCCAGATATTTATAAAATCTGCCCTGGCAGCGATAAATATCATAACTGCCGTTAAAAACATACGTGATGAGTACGTTGCACTCATATATGCTTTGGCACCGTTCTCGCTTTTTTGTGTGCTTTTTTGTACACTATAAGCAAGATAGAAAAAATTAAGAGATGTAAAGGCGCATCCGTACAAAACACCTGCCAGAATGTCAAAACGAAAGGACAGAAAAGCAGTAAATGCAATAAATTCAATTATGCCAAGTAAAAATATTACCACGCTTACACGCAGCGCCTCTTTATATACACTGTTTTTCATTTATTATTCTCCCCGTGTGTATCAGTGCTTTCAAACGTCTTTAAATATTTT
>JAZRQT010000114.1:0-13453 GCA_045650105.1 Clostridia bacterium
ATGGGAAGTGAAAAAGTTTTTCTGCTTTATAGAAAAAATCGCATTTCGCTTGATAAACAAAAAAATATGTGCTATAATACATTCGCTACATCTTTTTTTATTATGTAAAGGAGTTTTTAAAAATGAAAACAAAGACTCAAAAAATTGTAATAGCTTCAATGCTTGCAGCGCTTTGCTGCACGGCAACAATGATTATCAAAATACCTTCTCCGCTAAAAGGGTACATAAACCTTGGTGACTGTGTGGTACTTCTTTCAGGATGGCTCCTTTCTCCAATGTATGCATTTCTTGCAGCCGGGGCAGGGTCTGCACTTGCGGATATATTTTCAGGTTATGTCGTATATGCCCCTGCAACCTTTATAATTAAAGGAATTATGGCAATCATTGCACATCTGTTCCACAAAGGTCTCCATAATAAGCTTGGGCATACACCCGCAAGAGTTCTGGGAGGAACATTGGCAGAAATCATAATGATTTTGGGATATTTTGTTTTTGAAGGATTTTTATACGGATTTGCACCATCGATTGTAAACATTCCTGCAAATGCAGTTCAAGGTGTTGCAGGTCTTGTAATCGGAATAATACTTATAAAGATATTTGAAAAGACAAAAATGTTTTAGGTAAAACTTTAAAAACGGCAATCCTTAGCCATTGAAGGATTGCCGTTTTTGATGTAAAAATATTTTATACTTCTTTCTTTTTTTTGGATAATTTGTGCAAAACAGTGGCACTATACAACTATTAGGAGGAAGTAGATATGAAAGATAAAATTTTTGGAGTACTGCAAAGAGTCGGCCGCTCCTTTATGCTGCCGATTGCACTGTTGCCTGTTGCCGGACTTCTTCTCGGTATAGGCAGTTCGTTCACTAACCCCACCACACTGGAAGCGTACCGCCTGACAAACATCATAAGAGAGGGCGGACTTCTCTACACAATTCTTGACATTATGAGTAAGACCGGTAGTGTGGTTTTTGACAACCTTGCACTTCTTTTTGCAATGGGTGTTGCCATAGGTATGGCAAAAAGAGAAAAAGAGGTAGCCGCTCTTTCAGGTGCTATCTCCTACCTTATTATGAATACTGCCATCAGCACCCTTATTGCCGCACGTGGCGGCGTGGAGGCAATGCCCCCCAACTCGACAGCAACCGCACTTGGAATACCAACACTGCAGATGGGTGTTTTCGGCGGTATTATTGTAGGTCTTGGTGTTGCGGCACTGCATAACAGATTTTATAAAATAGAGCTGCCGCAGGTTTTATCGTTCTTTGGCGGAACACGTTTTGTGCCGATTATATGCAGCATTGTTTACCTTGTTGTAGGTATATTGATGTTTTATGTATGGCCTATCGTTCAAAACGGTATTGCACAGCTCGGAAACTTAGTCCTTCGTTCAGGATATATAGGAACGTGGATTTACGGTATAATCGAAAGAGCGCTTATCCCCTTTGGACTTCATCACGTTTTCTATATGCCGTTCTGGCAGACACAGCTTGGCGGCTCTATGATTATAGACGGCACCGTGGTTCAGGGTGCGCAGAATATTTTCTTTGCAGAGCTGGCATCAAAGGCAACAACACAGTTCTCTGTATCTGCAACAAGATTTATGTCGGGTAAATTCCCGTTTATGATTTTCGGTCTGCCCGCCGCAGCCTACGCAATGTATAAAACGGCACGTCCCGAAAAAAGAAAACTTGTCGGCGGACTTTTGCTTTCTGCGGCACTTACCTCAATGCTGACAGGTATTACAGAGCCGATTGAATTTACCTTCCTTTTTGTTGCGCCTGTTATGTATGTTGTACACTGTATTCTTGCCGGACTTTCATATATGCTGATGCATATTTTCGGTGTAGGTGTAGGTATGACCTTCTCGGGAGGTCTTATTGACCTGACACTGTTTGGTATATTACAGGGAAATGCAAAGACAAACTGGATATGGATTGTCATTGTAGGACTTGTATATGCAGTGATATATTACTTTATTTTCCGCTTTATGATAACAAAATTCAATTTCAGAACACCAGGCAGAGAATCTGATGATGAAGAAACAAAGCTCTACACCCGTAAGGACCTTGAAGAGAGCAAGAAAAACCCATCCCCCATCAGTGATAAAAGCCGCACGAGCGCACTTATATTAAAAGGCTTGGGCGGTAAAGGTAATATTACAGATATTGACTGCTGTGCTACGAGACTTCGTGTTACGGTGAAGGATGCTGACAAGGTTGCAGACTCCTATCTCCGTCAAAGCGGTGCATCAGGTGTTATTCACAAAGGCAACGGCGTACAGATTGTATACGGACCGCAGGTTTCGGTGGTAAAATCCAACCTTGACGACTTCCTTGAAAGTCCTGAGTCGGATAATGCTGAAAACCTTCTGATTAATGTTGACGTTTCCCCTACTGATATTCCTGGGAAAAAGTCTGAAAAGAAGGAGCAAAGCATAGCACTCTTTGCACATTTAAGCGGAAAAATTGTAAAGCTTGAGGATGTCCCCGATGAGGCATTTTCCTCAAAAGCACTGGGCGACGGAGTTGCAATAGAGCCGTCTGAGGGTAAGCTGTATGCACCCTGCGACGGCGTTGTCGAAATGCTTTTTGACACAAAGCACGCAGTAAACCTAAAGAGCAATGACGGATGTGAAATACTTCTTCATATCGGCATAGACACCGTTAAGCTTGGCGGCAAGTTCTTTAAAGCGCATATTGAGAGCGGTCAGAAAGTTAAAAAGGGTGACCTTCTCATTTCCTTTGATATGGAACAAATTAAAAAAGCAGGATATAAGCTCACTACCCCGATGATTATTTGTAACAGCAATGATTACAGCAGCATAAACTGTAAAGCCGTTACAACAGTCAGCAAGGGTGAAAAAATAATCGAAATAAAATAAATTTTTAAAATTTTTAAAACTTACTTTTTCTCCTTTTAATAGAGGATAGTAAAAAATGATTCAGAACGACTGAACTTTTTTTACATCCCCTGCCAAACATTGGCTGAATATATTTTTCTGTGCGTAGAAAAATAGTAACGTAAGCTTTGGCACTGCAAAAGAGCCTTTGCTTAAAAAAAGATTAAAAATTAAAAGGAGAAAATGAAAATGAGCAGATCAAAAGTTTTAGTTCCCGAAGCAAGAGAGGCACTTAACCGTTTTAAAATGGAAGCCGCTAACGAAGTTGGTGTAACACTTAACCAGGGTTACAACGGAGACAAGACAAGCAGAGAGAACGGCAGCGTAGGCGGACAGATGGTTAAGAAAATGATTTCTGCATACGAGCAGTCAATGAAATAAGTAGGATGACAAGTCATCCGTTCTTAGCGAAAATTTTCTAAGGAAAATATTTCGTTCAAAATACCAAGCCACAGATTAAACTATGGCTTGGTATTTTTCTTTCCAAAAAATTTTTAGGAAAATTTTTCAAAAAAGTATTGACTTCGAACAAATGTTCTGTTATATTATAGGTGTAAGTCGAACAAATGTTTGGAGGTTGTATATATGGTTACAAGCAGTAAGCTCAGAAGATTACAAAGGGCAAGAAAGCTCCGCCGTCAGCGCAGCGCTGCTCTTATGATATTAGTTATTACAGTTATTATGGCTGCGCACGCTGCTTTTTCAAAGCAGGATGCATCTATGGACGGTTACAATGTTGTTTCCGTTGTTGTCGAGCCTGGTGATACTCTCTGGTCAATTGCAAAGGAGTATAAACCCAAGGGTACAGATATACGTGAATTTGTTTATGAAATTTCAGCCAACAACGGTATTAAGGATTGTAATATTTTCTGCGGACAAACCATTTTTGTCCCCGTTCTTTAATGCTACTCCATAAATAAATTTTTTATTGCTACCCAAAAGGGGGTGTAAAGGAACTCAGTTTCTTTTACACCCCCTTTTGGTATTGTAACAATCAAAAAAGCACATACTATCAAAAACTGCTTTTGGAGGATTTATGTGCACTGCAATAACTTATAGCGCCTCAAACCATTATTTCGGCAGAAACCTTGATTACGAACATTCCTTTGGCGAAAAAATTGTAATTACGCCAAGAAATTTCCCGCTCCCCTTTCGCCATATGAAAACTATTAATACACATTTTGCATTAATCGGCATGGCGGTTGTTTCCGAGGACTATCCGTTATATTTTGATGCGACTAATGAAAAAGGTCTTAGTATGGCAGGACTTCTTTTTTCTGAAAACGCATTTTACCGTCCTTTAAATAAGGAATGTGATAACATACCCTCCTTTGAATTCATCCCGTGGGTACTGTCACAATGCGAAAACGTAGCTGACGCAAAAAAGCTGATTGAAAAAACAAATATCACAGACGATATTTTCAGTTCCGAACTTCCGTCATCTCCACTTCACTGGATTATAGCAGATAGTAAAGAAAGCATAGTAATTGAGGCACTGCGTGAGGGGATATTTGTGCATAATAACCCCGTCGGCGTACTGACAAACAATCCCCCATTTCCTTTTCAGATGTTTAATCTTAATAATTATATGTCACTTTCTGCAAATCCCCCTCAAAATACTTTTTCAGAAAAAATTAATCTTGCCCCCTACAGCAGAGGAATGGGTGCAATGGGACTTCCGGGGGATGTTTCCTCTGCCTCACGTTTTGTCCGGGCCTCTTTTACAAAGCTTAACAGTGTGTCAGAAAACGATGAAAAAAGTGCTGTAGCACAGTTTTTTCACATTTTAGGAAGTACAAGGCAGATACGTGGCCTTACCCGCCTTGAAAACGGATTATATGAAATTACGCAATATTCCTCCTGCGTTAACACTGACAAAGGGATTTATTATTATACCACATACAATAATTTATCAATCAACTGCGTTAGTCTTTATAGTACAGACCTTGATGAAAGCGTTCTTACTATATGTCCGCTGGAATAAAAATTTTTCCGTTGTGAAATAATAAATTCAACACCAAAAAGAAAAGAGGTATTATTATGTTCAAACACGAAAAAATGCTATTCCATCCCGTGGAAATTGAAAAGCCCAATCCCCAGTATGCGGCTCTTTTGCAGGAGCAGCTTGGCGGAGGAAACGGTGAGCTTAAAGCCGCAATGCAGTATATGTCGCAGAGCTTTCGTATTAAAGACCCGGAAATAAAGGATTTGTTTTTGGATATTGCCGCAGAGGAGCTCAGCCATATGGAAATGGTTGCACAGACAATCAATCTTCTTAACGGACACGATGTAGATGCACAAAGCGTTCCTGCGGGCGAAATTCAGTCACACGTTATTCTGGGACTTAACCCGGGACTTATTAATGCATCAGGCTACTCGTGGACAGGGGATTATGTTACTGTAACGGGTGATTTGTGCGCGGACCTTCTCTCAAACATTGCGTCGGAGCAGCGTGCAAAGGTTGTGTATGAATATCTTTACAGACAGATAAATGATAAGAAGGTCAGGGAAACAATCGACTTTCTCCTTAACCGTGAGGAAGCGCACAATGCACTTTTCCGTGAAGCGTTCAACAAGGTGCAAAACAGTGGCTCAAACCGTGATTTTGGTACAACAAAGGCGGCAAAAATGTATTTCAGCCTTTCAGAACCGTCACCCTCTGAAAACACATTTGCCACAACGGCTAATTTTGAAAAACCGTCATTTGTGTAAAGGAAAAAAGGTCGTAGCTGATTTGCTGCGACCTTTAACCATTATAAAAACAGTCCTTTTCCCATCTGATAACATTTGTATCTATATATTCCCAGATTTTTTGATAGTCCTTTTCTCCACGTATTATATGGTCATGATACGACCTTTGCCAAAGAGTATTACCAAATTTATTTGTTGTATATGATTTTAATTGCCCGATTACATTTTGTAGGGGAGGGTTTCCATGCCCTCCCGAATTTTCTAAAACAATAATCAAATGAATATGATTTGGCATAATAACATATTTGTCAATGGTAACACCTGTATAATTATTATTAATATATTGTATGGTCTCTTCAATCTCTTTTCCTATTGGTGTTAATGTGTATTTCGGGAGGGCACAGAGGCCCTCCCCTACAACAATGTCTGACAATATGCATTTTCTGTTATGCGTACATACCGTAATAAAATATATACCCGGCGTTGAATAATCATATCCTTTTAATCTTGTCGGTTTTCTTTTTGGTAATTCCATAAATTCATACCTATCTATTATTTATAAGATCTTATCTCATTGGTTAATCCAAGAATATAATCAACGGAAACATCATATATTTTCGCTAACATAATTACTAATTCACAAGGAAGATCGCGCAATCCGCTTTCGTATCTATAATATTGCGGCTGCGTTGTATAAAGTAAGTCGGCTATTTGTTTTTGAGTATAATTATTATCTTCACGCAAATCTCTTAATCTCTTATAATATGCCAATTTAAAAACCCCCTAAAATATCTATTTGGATATATTGACAGTTTAACACCATTGTGCTATAATATAACCAATTTATACCCGTATGGATATAACGCAAGGAGGTTTTTAAATTGAAAAAAAGATTACAAGGTTTAATTGCAGGTGTGCTGATTGGTGCAACAATAACAGGGGGAGTTGTTTTTGCAACAACCGGTACAAAAACTATCGAGGTTATTTATAACAACATAAAGGTTTATAAGGATAATGTTCTATGTGAATTAAAAGATGCAAACGGAACAATAGTTGAACCATTTATATATAATGGAACAACTTATATGCCCGTCAGAGGGACTGCTAATTTAGCAGGAATGGATGTTACTTGGGATGGAGCAACACAAAGTGTGTATTTGTGGGATGAAATGAGCTATGATGAAACATTTTTAACAGATGTATGTCCCCCCTACGATACAAGTTCATGTGATATATTTAGTTCTTTCAAAATGTCTGGAAAGACTTATGGCAACGGAATCATATGCTGGGGATATAATTCTGTATCATTATTTAATTTAAACGGCAAATATTCTCAGTTAGAATGTGTTATAGGACATACATCAAATGATAACAGAGAAAAAAGCGTAACATTTATAGCAGATGGTCGTACAGTGAAAACTTTTATACTTGAGGCTGAAGCATTACCTCAAAAAATCACTATACCTTTAAACAATGCGTTGCAGTTAAAAATTGTTGGAGAGGCTAATGTTTCTATGGAGAAAAGCTTGGGTATTGCAAATATGCTTGTCAGATAATTGTTTGTTTTAATAATCGCACATTAAAAAGGACCGTCGGGGACGCCGGTCCCTACAATAAAAGGCTGAGCGAAAATCGTTCAGCCTTTTTTGACATTCTCCGCACTTTGTAGTATAATAGCATAAAAGAGGTGCGGCATATGAATAAACGATACATAATTTTTGACGTTGAAACACCCAACAGCAGAAATGACAGAATGAGCGCAATCGGCATAACGATTGTTGAAAATATGAAGATTGTTAAAGGATACTACTGCCTTGTAAACCCTGAATGTCATTTTGACAGCTTTAATATCACTCTTACGGGAATTTCCCCTGAAATGGTAAAGGATAAGCCGAATTTTAAGGAGCTTTGGAAAATGATAGAGCCGATTATGGACAGCGGTATACTCATTGCACACAATGCTCCGTTTGATATGGCGGTACTTGGAAAATGTCTGCGTGACTACGGCATAGAATGGAAATGCTACGCAAAGTATGCCTGCACGTGTGCCATCGGAAGAAAGGCACTGCCAAGTCTTCCAAATCATAAGCTTAATACACTGTGCAGTTACCTTGGAATTGAGCTTGTGCACCATAATGCGGCAAGCGACTCAAATGCCGCTGCAGAGGCTCTTATTTATTATCTGACAAACGGTGTTGATATGGAAAAATACATAAAGACATATGATTTAGTTAATATCTGTACAAAACGAGGATGACAATGTCATCCTCGTCTTAAAATTCAAAATTTACTTTATCTCCATCAAGCTTAAGCACTGCGGAAAAAGGTTTTCCCGTTTTTTTGGAAATAAAGCCCTCTATCTTACTTGTCCTGCCCGTTTCAAGGAGCATTTTTATATTTGACACAGAAATCACACGGTCAAGGATTACGTTATTTATGCTGAATTTGCACCCATCCTTATATCCGTCGCATCCGTAACCAAACCGTGTACGCACCACCGTTTTACCGCACAGCGGGCATTTTCCTATTTTATCACCGATAAAGCCGTCATCAGTGTCTTTTTCGGGGGTAGCTTCTTCTCTTTTGAAAACCGCCTCAATCTCCCTTTGTGCTATGGCGATACTGTCCTTGACGGTGATTTCGTTCTTATACACCTTTTTTAATGCCTGACCCAAAAGTGAGGTTTTGTATTTATCCATACTTATCCCCATTCTTTTAAGCGAAAGGATAAGGTTTTCCCCGTCGGGAAGAATGGTATACACATCCTTTTTCAGGGAAATATATCCGCTTTTTATGGCATTATCAATTATACCCGTTCTTGTTGCCTCTGTACCTAATTCCAATCCTTCAAAAATTGCACGGTATTCCGCCTCGTCATCCTCATTTTGTGCATTTGCCTTATCCTCACGGAAAGGGTTTTTGAGGTAATTGTTAAGTGTTTCTATCGTGTAATGCTTTGGCGGAGAGGTTTCCTTTTCCTTTGGTTTAAAGTCGACATCTATAATATCGCCCTTTTCTAAATTGGGCAATATTTTATCCTTTTTATTATAGTCGTCATACTTTGTCCAGCCAGGCTCGAGAATTACAGTGCCCTTTAGTGTAAATTCCTCCATACCGCCCACATCAATTTTTATCTCGCTTTTCTGCGCTATGCAATTCTCACTGCAAAATACGGCTACAAATCGGCGCATAATTGCAGAATAGACCTTTGCCTCTTCCTCGGAAAGGGCATTTTTCGCAGGTATTTTATATGTCGGGGTAAGTGCTGAATGTGACTCTATCTTACTGTCGTCAAAAATTGTCTTGCCGTCTTTGAACTTCACGCTGTATCCTGCCTTTTCCACTGCGGAAAGTATCTGCTTTATCTTCCCCTTTTCTGCAGTTGCAAGGTATTCTGAATTTGTTCTGGGATATGTAACATATCCCTTTTCGTAAAGCCCCTGAACAATGCGCAGACTTTCCTCCATAGACATTTTATATTTTTTGCCTAATGCATTCTGCAGCTTTGTAAGTGAATAAAGCTTTCCCGCTGACAGGGTGTCCTTTTTTGTTTTTTTGGAAACTACAATGCCTTTGGCATTATTATATTTCACGCAAAGTGCCTGAGCTTGGGCAAGGGAGTTTTTATTGATCTTCTGTTTACTTGTAAGCTCTATTTCACCGCCGCCCTGCTCTGTAAGGCTGTACGGTGCATAGTAAATATCAGGCTTAAAATTGCGTATCTCTATATCACGGTCATAGATTGCCTTTACAATAGGAACAATAACACGACCTACCCGCATAAGTGTGCCTGACTTTAGAGAGGCATAGCGTGTAAGATTTACACCGTAAAGCCAGTCTATGAAAGTTCTCGCATAACCTTCCTTTGCAAGGTTATCGTAAAAGGCTTCCTCCTTCATTTCGGAAAGTCCTTCACGGATTGTTTCCTCCGTCTGGTCAGGAAGCCAGAGTCTTACAAAGGGCTTATCCTTACATTCAGCCTTCATAACAACGGTGCGGACAATTATTTCACCCTCACGGTCGGAGTCACCTGCATTTACTATATGCGTAATATCACTGCGGTTACAAAGCGATTTTATAATTTCAAATTGCTTTTGCACGCCGCTGTCAACATTTTTATCTTTATCTTTTTTAAGCTCAAATTCAAACTTTTGAGGAAAGCAAGGGAGGTTTTTCATAGTCCAACCCTTTTCTCCGTCAGGACGGGGAGAATACCGCTCCACATCGGCAAGGGAAAAGAGATGCCCGAATGCCCACGTCACAATATAACCGCTGCCCTCAAAATAGCCTGCGGTTTTTTTCATATTCCCGATTGCAGAGGCAATATTGCGTGCAAGGCTCGGTTTTTCGGCAATAATCAGCTTCATCTTTTATCTCCCAAAATTATTTTAGTATTTCATCAAACACTCTGTAAAAATTTCCCCATAATATATCTTTAACCGTTTTTTCACTGTAATTGTGAATAAGGAGGTTTTCGGCAATTTTTTCCATATATGATGCACCTGTGCAATCTGCGGGCATACTTTTTGTCCCGTCAAAATCACTGCCGAGACCTATGTTTTTTTCGCCATCCAACGCACAGAAATGCTCAATATGCGCATATATACCGTCTATATTCTTTTTTTCTCCCAGAAATTCACTGTAGAAATTTATACCGCACACACCGCCACGTTTTACTATTTCACAAAACTGCTCGTCGGTTATATTTCTTTTCACATCGAAAACAGTGCGTGAATTTGAATGGGAGCATACAAAGGGTTTTTCCGAAATTTCGCAAACATCATAAAAACCCTTGTCACCAATATGCGATAAATCAATAACTATCCCCTTTTGATTGCACGCACGCACAAGCTTTTTCCCGAAATCACTAAGTCCGTTATCCTCTTTAGCCATTATACTCGATGCGGCAGCATTACTAATATTCCACGTCAGTGTTAAAAGGCGCACACCCTGATTATAAAAAAAGTCAAGTGCGCTTAATGAGCCGTAAAGTGCATCTGCCCCCTCAAGTGCTAAAATTGCGCCAAACTGCGTATTTTTTAAATCGCAGTTACTTTCAACACGCTCCATATCCCATTTTTTTATAAGTGCATTATATTTTCTTATATGCCTTTTTGCGTGCATAAAAGCAGGCTTTCCATCTGCACATATTGCAAAAACCTGAATGTACCTTGCGTAACTTTTTATATCCCTTAGCCTAAGCTGTGTTTTCGCATGGGAAAGTCCCTTTACCGTAAGCGTATCACAATGGGCATCAAACACCTCAAAGCCTGAACGCATCCTTTATTACCTCCGCTCTGATATTTGAAAGCTGCGCGCCGAAAGTATCGGCATTTATCACTACCACGTCAAATCTCATCGGGGTATCGTAAATCCTTTTTTTCTGTGCGTAATATGTTGCTGTATTAATAATACGGCGACGCTTTCTCTCATCAATTGTATCGGCAGGCGTACCAAAGTTATTATTTTTCCTCAGCCTCACCTCTACAAAGCAGGTGTACTCACCGTCACGTGCAATTATATCAATCTCGCCCATTTTAGTTCTGAAATTCCGTTCAAGAATTTTGTAACCTTGTTTTATGAGTATTTTTACGGCAGTTTCCTCGCCCCTCTGGCCAATGGAAACTGCCGTATTTTTATCAGATGAATTTTTTGATAAAAGTTTTTCTGTGAATTTCACACGCACCAAACTCCTTAATTGCGGCAATATGCGCCGCTGTGCCGTAGCCTTTGTGCTGCTGGAATCCATACTGCGGATATTTTTTTGCCATCTCTATCATATGACGGTCCCTTGCAACCTTGGCAAGCACTGATGCCGCCGCTATCGAAAGGCTCTTTGCATCGCCCTTTACAACACATTCGTGCGGATAGGAACATTCCTTTATACAATCGCCGTCTACAATAACATAATCGGGCTTTACAGAGAGTGCATCTATAGCTCTGTTCATTGCGATATATGTAGCATTGCGTATATTATACTTGTCAATTTCCTCCACACTTGCCGTTTTTATAGCGTATGCAAGTGCACAATCTAAAATCTCGTCAAAAAGCTTTTCACGCTTTTTCTCCGTTAATTTTTTCGAGTCATTAAGTCCCTCTATACATATATCGTGAGGCAGTATTACAGCCGCCGCATAAACCTCATCGGCAAGGGGGCCTCTGCCCGCCTCGTCAACGCCTGCAATATTAACATAGCCTTTATCAAAAAGGCTATGCTCTATCTCCCACATAGACTGTAATCTTAAAAGCTCTTCTTCCTTCACTTTAGTCACCCTACTCCAGTGTAATTCTGCCAAGCTTTGCACCCCTGAACTCGTCAAGCACAACACTTGCCCCTCTTAAAAAATCGACTTCTCCGCCTTTTACTATAAATCCTCTTTTTTTACAAATACGTTCAAGTATCTCAAAGCCCGTAAGATTTTCCTCTATCTCTATCTTATAACGCTCCTTAAGCCTTTCAGGATAATTCTCTGCAAGATACAGACAAAGATTTGCACATAATTCCTCAATATCAAGCACCTCATCCTTGATTGCCCCTGTAAAGGCAAGGCGCAGTGCAACATTCTTATCCTCAAACTTCGGCCAGAGAATTCCCGGTGTATCAAGAAGCTCCATACCGTTTTTAAGTGTTATCCACTGTTTTCCGCGTGTAACACCGGGTCTGTCGCCCGCCTTTGCGGCACTTTTCCCGTAAAGCTTATTTATAAATGAGCTTTTGCCGACATTGGGTATTCCGCACACCATAACACGAATGGGCTTATTGACATACCCACGGTTTTTGTCCCGCTCAATTTTTTCTTTTAAAAGCTCTTTAACACCGTCAAGTATCTTAAGCGTACCCTTTGAATCGTTGCAGCTTACCGCTACGGCACTGATACCGTCCTTTTTAAACCTTTCAAGCCACTTTTGTGTCTGCACGGGGTCTGCAATATCACTTTTATTTATTACAAGGAGCAGCTTTTTATCTCCGATAAGCTTTGGAAGCTCAGGATTTCGGCTGCTCTGCGGGCAACGTGCATCGCAAAGCTCGATAACGCAGTCGCACAGCTTTATACTATCTGCTATCATACGCTTTGTTTTGGTCATATGCCCAGGATACCACTGTATATTCATAGAGAATACTCCTTTATCTGAATATGTCCATATTCGTAAGAGGCCAGAATCTCAGCACAGCCTCTCCGATAATGCTATCCTCACTGATAGGTCCTATAACACGTCCGTCCGTACTGTGATTGCGGTTATCTCCAAGCACGAATACGCACCCTTTGGGAACATCAATTTCTGTAAGGGTTGCCATATTCTGCATCCTTTCGCCTAAGTACGGCTCATCTATCTTTTCCCCGTCAACATAGACACTGTTTGAAGGATAATCAATCTCCACGTGCTGTCCCTCTGTTGCAATTACTCTTTTTACCCAGTAAACATTCTTCTCATATCCGGGGGGATTAAATATTACAATATCGCCCTCTTTCGGCTCATACCCGAGGCGCCATACAATCATTCTGTCATTATGCTGCAGCGTCGACTCCATAGACTGACCGTCAACACGCACTACGGTAAATATAAAATTACGTACAAGAAGTGCAAGCACAACGGCAATAACTATTGCCTGAAGCCATTCAAGAAGCTCCTTCTTCGCACTTTTTTTCTTTGACGCAGTTTCTATTTCTTCTGTATTTTCAATTTCAGTGTTAAACTCTTTTTCTTCCATTATAAAACCTCCTGTAGTCATCTGACTAACTGAAAAGGGAACCTGCCAAAGGTGACAGATTCCCTCTCATTTGACTATTAAAGTCTTTCCTTAACTTTAGCTGCCTTACCAACTCTGTCACGCAGATAGTACAGTTTAGCACGCTTAAC
>JAZRQT010000115.1:0-4315 GCA_045650105.1 Clostridia bacterium
TCCTTGATAAGGAAAATGCCGCAGTGGGTGAAAATTGGATTATAACGGCAGAGTATAAAGATTTTTCCGCAGTGAGAAACGGAAATAATACGGCAGTATTTGACGGGGACAAGCTAAAGTTTCCCCTTACCGTAAGATGCAGAAAAGATGGGGATAAAATTTCCCTTAAAGGCTTTGGCGGCACTAAAAAGCTAAGTGATATATTTACGGATGAAAAGATAGAGCGGCATCTTCGTGATACTGTACCGATAGTGGAAAAAGACGGAGAGATACTGTTTGTATGCGGTATAAGACAGTCGTCGCTTTATGAAACAACAGAAAATACGAAAAATTATCTTATTATAAAATACGAAAGAAAAAACTAAGAAAGGCAAGGGAGTAACTATGGATAACATCAACAGACCAATTGAAAAAGTTCTTATTTCAGAAGAACAGATAAAAAGCCGTATAGATGAAATGGCAAAGGAAATTGACCGTGATTATAAGGGAAGAGAGCCTTTGATGCTTTCCGTATTAAGCGGAAGCTTTATGTTTGCATCTGACCTTATGCGTGCCGTGTCAATTCCTGTCGGAATATCGTTTATTTTTGCCGCAAGCTACGGCACAGGAACTGTTTCGAGCGGAAATGTTGATATTCATACGGGAAAAGGTTTTGATCCTGAAGGAAGGGATATAATAATAGTTGAGGATATTGTGGACTCAGGACGTACTCTTAGTAAAATTAAGGAATATCTTTTGGAGAGCGGGGCAAAAAGTGTGGAGCTTTGCACATTCCTTGATAAACCGTCACGCAGAGTAGTTGATATAGATGTTAAATACACCGGATTTGAGGTTCCAGATGAGTTTGTTGTCGGTTACGGTCTCGATTTTAATTATAAATACAGACAATATCCTTTTGTAGGTGTGCTTAAAAAAGAATATTATGAATAAAATGTGAAATAGATTGATTGAAGTTTTGTTTTATGTTAGTATTAGTTGAAACAATTTGCAAGGGGGTTTTGTTTTGAAAAAGTCTTTTAAAAGCATAAGCTTTTATATAATCCTGCCGATTATCATTATAATTCTTATGATGATGTCGCTCCAGCAGCCTGAGTCGGGGGTGAAATCCTTTTCAGAGCTTGTAGCGGCAATTGAGCAGGGAAAGGTTACACACCTTGAAATAGGTGACAGTGTCACTGTTGCCGAAATTGACGGCAAAAACTATCAGGTTGAAGTAACACAGGGAATACTTTTCACTGTTAT
Organism: Clostridia bacterium; assembly: GCA_045650105.1. Lineage (GTDB taxonomy): Bacteria > Bacillota > Clostridia > UMGS1883 > UMGS1883 > UMGS1883. The sequence continues at coordinate 1,243 of JAZRQT010000115.1, forward strand.
CGGTGATGAGCTTGAAAAGCAAATTAAAGAGGGTAATATGACTGCAACAGTTCCTGCCCCTGAGGAGGTTTCGTGGTGGGTATCTCTTATCCCGACGATACTGATGATACTTGTAATAGGACTTTTCTGGTTCTCATTTATGAAGCAGCAGACGGGCGGTCACGGGATTGGAAGCTTTGGTAAGAGCAAGGCACGCTCTGCCGCAGACAGTAAAACACGGGTGACTTTTGCCGATGTTGCAGGCGCAGACGAGGAGAAGAAGGAGCTTGAGGAAGTTGTAGAATTCCTCAAAAACCCAAGGAAGTTTATTGATTTGGGTGCACGTATTCCCAAGGGTGTGCTTCTTGTAGGACCTCCGGGAACGGGTAAAACACTCCTTGCAAAAGCGGTTGCAGGTGAGGCGGGTGTGCCGTTCTTCTCAATATCAGGTTCTGATTTTGTTGAGATGTTTGTAGGTGTCGGTGCAAGCCGTGTGCGTGACCTTTTTGAACAGGCAAGGAAAAATCTTCCTGCAATTATATTTATTGATGAAATTGATGCAGTGGGACGTCAGCGTGGTGCAGGTCTTGGCGGCGGTCACGACGAGCGTGAACAGACACTCAATCAGCTTCTCGTTGAAATGGATGGCTTTGGTACTAATGAGGGAATTATTATGATTGCCGCAACAAACCGCCCCGATATTCTCGACCCCGCACTTTTAAGACCGGGCAGATTTGACCGTCAGGTAGTTGTTAATTATCCTGACCAGAAGGGCAGAGAGGCAATTTTAAAGGTACATTCAAAAAATAAACCCGTTGATGAAGAGGTTTCGCTCGAAACAGTTGCAAAAACAACGTACGGATTTACGGGTGCAGACCTTGAAAACCTTCTTAATGAGGCGGCAATCCTTTCTGCAAGAAGGGATAAAAAGACAATTACCGCCGATGAAATTGACGAGGCAATGCTCAAGGTAGTAATGGGACCTGAAAAAGCTACAAAACAGCATAATGACGAGAATAAACGTAAGACTGCATATCACGAGGCAGGTCACGCATTGGCGGCAAGGCTGCTTCCCACTCAGGATACGGTGCATCAGGTTTCAATTGTTCCAAGGGGAAGAGCGGGCGGATTTACGCTCAGCCTGCCTGATACTGATAAGAGCTATATTTCAAAGAACGAAATGCTCGAAAGCATTATTATGATGCTTGCAGGACGTGCTGCAGAAAAGATTGTGTTTAATGATATTAATACAGGTGCGTCAAGCGACCTTGACAAGGCTACATCTACTGCAAGAAAGATGGTTATGCAGTACGGTATGAGTGATAAGCTAGGATATGTAACCTTTACAAATGAGGACCACGAGGTGTTCTTAGGAAGAGATTTCTCTCAGGGCAGAAATTACAGCGAAAATGTTGCCGCAGTAATTGATGAGGAGATAAAGCGCATCATTGATGAATGTTATACAAAATGTGAAACACTCCTTACCGAAAATCGTGTGAAGCTCGACAATATTGCAAATGCACTTATAGAACACGAAAAACTTGATGCAAAAGAGTTTGAAGAAGTTTTTGTAAATGGAAGTCTTGGCGTAAAGGAAGAAAAAGAAGAAGTAAAGGCAGAGGAAAATACTGCTGTAGAGCAAACAGAAATCAATGAGTGAAAAAATAAAGTGTGACAATTGTCACACTTTATTTTTTAATAAAAATGTATTTGCGGCGCCTTTTTTCTTGAGTGTACGTGCAATTATGCCGCCCTTGCTTTCGGGAACTGTTACGGTAACATTTGCGCACTCGGGGTATTCTTCGTATGTCAGGACATCGAGCATTGTTCCTGATATTGCACCGATAACACTTCCTGCAATAAGTCCCGATAACGGAGAGAGAACAAAGGAAAAATTGCTATACGGGAAAGAAAGCATAATAAAACCTGTGAGAACTCCTATGGCAGCGCCTATAAAGGTGCTTTTAATACTAAAATCAAATGCTTGCGATTTTTCGGTGGAACGGCTTCCTATAAGTATTTCGTTGCAAAAAGGACAATTTTCAGAAAGGTCATAGGCTGCCGTACCTGCTGCCTGAGCGCTTGTAAAATATGATGTAAGCTTTTTCATAGATATACTCCTTTTTCAATTTTTAAATTTAAATGGCACGATTTGGGGACTGTCCCCAAATCGTGCCATTTGTGGGGAAGGCTAATTTTTCTTTTTCTATTTACACTATTTTTTGCAGTATTGTAAAAAAAAAACATATATTTTTGTTCTTTTATACAAAGCTTAAAAAAATCGACCAAAACAGTTGAAATATTTCAAAAAAAGATGTATTATAAATATAGGTAAAAGAATATGTTACATAGGGGGAAGAGTATGAAAAGGAAAGTGTTTTTACATACGCTTATTATAGGTACAATGCTGATTTTATCAGCCTGCGGGGGTAAGACGGCAATATCCGTAAAGGAAAAAAATATCAGAATGAATATAGATGAAAAGTATACAGTTAAGCTATCCGGCGGCGATGACGAAAATGTTGTATGGACAAGTAATGATGAGGGGATTGCCCTCGTTTCGCCTGAAGGGACAATAACCGCAACAGGTAACGGAATTACCACCGTTACAGCAAAGGCAGAGGACAGCTATGTGCACGTTGGTGTTATTGTAGGCGGAAACAATGACTATACAGATGAATTCGGAAACGTGGTTGAGGTTTTTGACGGAGAGTCAGATATAACGGAAATCTCTGTCGGTGTTAAAAACGGTGGCAAGGGCGATGTTTCTGTGAAAGCAGGGGAGAGTTTTCAGCTCCGTGCATATGTAACACCTTCCGATTCCAAGGATAAGATTGTATGGCGTGCAGCGGATAGCTCTATTGCACGTGTTGACGAAAAGGGCATTTTACAGACAGTCGGCGCAGGAAAAACAACAGTTACCGCATATGCACCAAACGGTGTTAAGGGAGAACTTATAGTTCGTGTTAAATGAGTGCTCATTTAACACGAAATTCGAAATTTAAAATACGAAATGCGGAATTATGGTTGATTTTCGCATAGCGAAAATCTTATGAGAAATGTATTACCAAAAGATTTTTATTATGTTACAGAA
>JAZRQT010000116.1:0-16265 GCA_045650105.1 Clostridia bacterium
GTGCCACAATCCGGAAGGTATTAAATTCAAAGAGCAGATTGCATATTACGGTGATAAGTGTATAAACTGCGGAGAGTGTGTGTCATTATGTATACATAATGCTCATTATATAGAAAACGGAAGGCATTTCTTTGACAGAGAAAAATGTATTGGTTGCGGAAAATGTGCAGAAGGCTGCCTCGGAAATTCTTTAACCTTTTACGGCAAAGAAATTGGTTTAGATGAACTTTTTTCAATACTTACAGAGGATAAAGATTTTTACGAAAATTCAGGTGGAGGTGTAACCCTTTCTGGCGGTGAATGCTTACTACAGGCTGATTTTTGTGCAGAGGTGTTAAAAATGCTAAAGAAGAATGGTATTCACACAGCAATTGACACTTGCGGTTTCGTTGCAAGAGACTCTTTGGATAAGGTTATTCCATATACAGATCTTTTCCTCTATGACCTGAAAGCATTCGATGAAGACGTACATATAAAATGTACGGGTAAATCAAATATGCTTATACTTGAAAATTTGAAATACATTGATGCCTGTGAAAAAAACATTGAACTCCGTATTCCCTATGTTCCAAATTTCAATAATAATCAAATACCTGAAATTGCCGAATTTTTAAGTAAACTGAACAACATAAAAAAAGTTAAAATTTTACCATACCACAGCTTTGCAGGAACAAAATATGCAGCACTGAATATGAAAAACACATTACCGGAAAAATTACCATCAAAGGATGAAATTGCGATAGCTGAAGCTTCCCTGAAGAAATATAATTTAAATGTATAATTTTGTCCTCTACTGTAACAGGCAGTAAAGATTTATACCATCTTCCAAACATTCAGGATATCCTAAGACCTTTATGTTTCGTCAGAAACCGACTAGTCATCGGAGAGTCGAAAAAGAATAATCCAAACCCGCCTGAAATGGCAAAATTTCGGTACTTTTTCGGCTAACCATACGATAAAAGGCAGAAACGAAATCAATCGTTTCTGCCTTTTGAATTCCCGTCCTTAGAGCATGCCGCATATGACGTCACCTTTTTCGCTCAGCATCTTTGCAGCTACATCCTTTTGCGCCGCAATTCTTACTGTGCGGACAGCCGATGCATCTTACGCCGCTTTTTTTCGCTTTATAGATATACCGCACTGCAAGTCCTACTATAATTAAGAGCGCAACTGCAATAATAATATCGGTCATAAAATCAACCTCTCTTTTTATCAGCTTTAACACACAAGTACGTTATAATTACCGTTTCAAAAAGGACTACCGTAAGGCCTCCGAAAAATCCGGGTGCAAGTGTGCCAAGTGTTATCAGCGAGCCAATCTGATAAACAAGAAATCCCACGGTAAAGCCAACACCTATCTGCAGCGCAATACCGCCAAAAAGCCATTTTTTACTCTTTAATTCAGCATTCATCGAACCTATTGCCGCAAAGCACGGAGGCGTGAAAAGGTTAAACATCATATATGCAAGTGCTGCAACAGGAGTAAGATTTAAAGCATCTGCAACCATAGCGCCCTCACCGACAAGCTCCAGGTCACCGCTTATTACCGCAGAAAGTCCAAAAAGAGTTGCAACAGTGCCAACAACATTTTCCTTTGCTATAAATCCTGTAATTGCACACGCCACAAGCTTCCACGAAGCAAAGCCTACAACGGGCAGAATAATCCAGCCAATAGGTGCACATATTGCGGCAAGGATTGAATTACTGCCATCCTCCGCCGCAAGAGAGAGCGTCGGGGTAAACGAGCTCATAAGGGTTATTGCCACATTACACACAAGAATAATCGTACCTGCCTTAACTATATATTCCCACCCACGGGAGCACATAGACTTGACCGCTCTTTCTACAGAAGGGATTTTATATTCGGGAAGTTCAATGATAAAGAATGATTTTCTCCGTCTAAAGCCCGTAATTTTATTTATCAGAAGTGCACACAAAAGTATTATTACAATACCTGCAAAATACATAGCAGTACCTATCCACGGATGCGACGGGAAGAAAGCACCCACAAAAAGTGAAATCACGGGGAGCTTTGCACCGCAGGGCATAAATGGCGCTATCATTGCCGTTGCACGTCTTTCACGCTCACTGCGGATTGTACGGCACGCCATAACACCGGGAATAGCACAGCCCGTACCGATTACAAAGGGGATTACTGATTTTGCCGAAAGCCCAACTTTCTTGAAAATCGGGTCAAGAACAACCGTTGCACGTGCCATATAACCGCAATCCTCTAAAAGTGCAATCATAAAGTACATCACCATTACAAGGGGCAAAAAGCTTACAACTGCACCAACACCGTCAACAATGGCACTTGAAACAAGCGTTTTTAAAAATTCACTGCTTGCCCCCTCCATTGCTTTGTCGAGAATATTTCCAAGCGCCTCTATCCATCCTACCAGTATATCTGATATCAATGGACCGAGCCACGCCTGAGAAACGTAAAACACTATTCCCATAACAAGTGCAAAAAGAGGAATTCCAAGCCATCTGTTTGTAATAAAGGCGTCAAATTTGTCCTGAGCATTTTTCTGGTTTGTACGTACCTTTCTCTTTTCAACACTTTTTACTATACTGTTTACAAATTCAAAACGCTTTCTGTCAGCCTTCTCCACCGCTTTTTTATCGGTAAGGTCAACATTTTCCTGTATGTAGGGCGGTGTCTGCTTTTTGCCCTTTAAATCAGTTGCCGCCTTAACGACCTCAAAAATTCCGTCAGAAGAGGTTGAAACCGTCTCTATAACAGGGCATCCGAGCTTTTCTGAAAGAAGCTGTGTATTAATCCTTGTTTTCTTCTTTTCATTTATATCTGCCTTGTTAAGTGCAATAACAAGGGGAATTCCAAGTTCAAGAAGCTGTGTTGTAAAAAAGAGACTGCGGCTTAAATTTGTTGCATCTACAATATTTATGATAACATCAGGGTTTTCGTTTTGTATGTAGTCTCTTGTGACACTCTCCTCCGAAGTAAAGGGAGACATAGAATATGCACCCGGAAGATCAACTGCTAAAAGTGCCTCCCCTTCATAGAAAGCTTTCTTCACAGTATGTTCCTTCTTCTCTACCGTTACCCCCGCCCAGTTTCCTACATTTTCACTTGCACCGGTAAGGGCATTATACATTGTAGTTTTACCACTGTTGGGATTTCCCGCCAATGCAATTTTCATAAAAGTTCCTCCTTGTGATACAAGGTTAGTTTCAGCTAACCTTTCGGCAAAAAAACAAAACTTACGCAACAATAATTGCCTTTGAAAGTTCTTTATCTATACTGTATCTTGCATCCTTTATGGAAACAATTGCGCCGTTTTTTAAGTGTGAGATTACTGTAATCATCTCTCCACTGTAGCAACCAAGCGAAAACAAAAACGCATCCAGCTCTTCATCATCCGTCTTTATATCTGCGATAATATACTCTTTTCCTTCTATTGCCTCTGCTAAATTCATTTTGTTCCCTCCTTTACGGTTAGTTAGTCTTAACTAACCATATGTATTTTACCAATGTAATTGGTGTTTGTCAAGGTTTTTTTTGAAAGTTTTTCTAATTTATTCTATGACAGAAATACAGTGCGTTATCCATAATTTACATAAAAGGATGTTGCCTTTTATGTCGAATATATACAGCGAAGGAGTGTGATACATTTGGAACACAAAAAATTAATATCGACAGTCGCCGCACTTAGTATGCTTTCGAGCAGCGCGTTTGCTTCTGTCAGCTACACAGTACAGAAAGGAGATTCCTACTGGCTTATTTCACAGAAATTCAACACCAGCTTAAGCAATGTGCTCAGTGCAAATAATGCCACGGCGAATTCCTCTCTTAACACAGGACAGAAAATAACCGTTCCGTCAAATACATACACTGTCCAGAAAGGAGATACATATTACCTCATAGCAAAAAAATGCGGCGTTACCCTTTCATCGCTACTCGACGCAAATAACGCCACACAAAGCAGTACACTGTATGTTGGTGATAAAGTCAAAATTCCCGACACAAGCGGCGACTACACTACCCATACCGTTCAAAAGGGAGACACTTACTGGACTATTTCTCAAAAATACGGTGTAAGTCTCAGCAGTCTTCTTTCATATAACGGTGCGACAAATAACACCGCTCTTAATATAGGCGACAAAGTAAAAATTCCCAAGGGTACATCTTCAGGCTCTACATCATCAGGCGGTACATCCTCTACCTCGCCATATGTTACATATAAAACCTACAGTGTACAAAGCGGTGACACATTGTGGAACATAGCAATAAATCACGGTATACCTTATGCAGAACTGCTCGACGTAAATTCCCTTACCGAGTCAAGTAAAATATATACGGGTATGAATCTTACCATTCCCGTACACCATATACCCGTAAAATATGCGCCAAGCGGTTACGGAGAGCTTCTTGACTGGTTTACCGAAGCACAGTATGTAATTCCAATAAATACGAATTTTACGATTGTAGACCTTGCAACGGGAAAAAGCTTTAACGCACGCAGAACTGTCGGCTCAGGACACGCAGATTGTGAGCCGCTTAGTGCAAACGACACCGAAATTATGAAAAGCATATGGGGCGGCAGCTTTAACTGGAACAAACGCAGCGTACTTGTCAAATATAACGGCAGAACGATTGCCGCCAGTGCCGCAGGAATGTTACACGCAGGAAACGAGGGTGCCCCCGGCGGCGAATGGACAAGCTGGCGCAGTGATGACTACGGCGCAGGCATAAACTATGACTATGTAAAAGGGAACAATGCCCACGGACATTTTGACCTTCATTTTTATAAATCTATCGGTCATAGCAGCGGAACAGAGAGTGCAGCGCATCAGGCGAATGTACTAAAAAGCGCAGGAAAATAAAAAAGTGTGTCGGGATGTTAAAAATGTCCAGACCGCAAAACAAATTCGAAATGCGAAGTTCGAAATGCGAAATGTTGGTGGATTTTTTGCTTTGCAAAAAATCTTCATCAACGAGAACAGTTTGGGGACGTGGCACTTTCTGTTTCAACAGCTAAAATATGAGTTTCCTATTTATATTAACAAAAAAAGCACCACTGAAACCTTTATGTTTCAGTGGTGCTTTTATATTTCTTTATTCTTACAGAGAGTCTATATCTTCCTGTGAAACGAGCTTAATTCCTGCTTTTGAAAGAACCTCTACAGCCTTCTCATTATCTTCTACACGAAGAACAACATATGCGTGCTGTCCTGATATGGTAATAAACGCATATAAATACTCAATATTTATTCCATTTTCGCTCATCAGTGCAAGCACCTCTGAAAGACCGCCCGGTACATCGGGAATCTGAACGCCGATAACCTTTGTAACGGAAACAACGCAGTCATTTTCGCTAAGGACGTCCTTTGCCTTATCAACATCACTTACAATAAGGCGGAGTATGCCAAATTCCTGCGTATCTGCTACGCTGAGGGCACGGATGCTGACACCTGCATCAGCAATGCTCTTTGCAATACTTGAAACCGTACCTGCCTTGTTTTCAACAAAAATCGATAACTGTTTAATTGTCATTTTCCCCACTCCTTTAATTGTAAAGATTTCTCTTATCTATTACTCTTACAGCCTTGCCCTCACTTCTTACAATGGACTTAGGCTCTACAATACGTACATTTGCATAAATGCCAAGCATTGATTTAAGTGCCGCATTAATTTCCTTTTCCTTCTTGGAAAGCTCATTCACCTTATCAGAGAAAAGCTCAGGTGTCATTTCAACCCTTACCTCAATAGTATCGCTGTGGTTTTCACGGTCTACGATAATCTGGTAGTTTGATGTAAGACCCTGCTTTAAAAGCACTTCTTCAATCTGTGAAGGGAATACATTTACGCCCTTTACGATAAGCATATCATCACTTCTGCCCATAGGCTTTGCCATTTTAACGTGTGTTCTGCCGCAGGAGCATTTTTCACGTGAAAGAACGCATATATCCTTTGTACGGTATCTGATTACGGGGAACGCCTCTTTCGTGATGCAGGTAAATACCAGCTCACCCTTTTCACCCTCGGGAAGAACTTCACCCGTTTCAGGATTAATTATTTCAGCAATAAAATGGTCTTCATTTACGTGCATACCTGACTGTGCACTACACTCAAACGCCACACCAGGACCGCAAATTTCAGTAAGTCCGTAAATATCATATGCCTTTATTCCAAGCTTCTCTTCAATATCCTTACGCATCTGCTCCGTCCAGGCTTCTGCACCGAATATTCCTGCCTTAAGCTTTATTTTATCACGCAGTCCCTGCTCGTGTATGCTTTCTGCAAGATATGCCGCATATGAGGGTGTACAACAGATAATTGTAGCCTCAAGGTCTGTCATAAACTGTAACTGACGGTCGGTATTACCCGATGACATCGGAAGTGTCAGACAGCCTACCTTGTGTGACCCGCCGTTAAGTCCCGGACCGCCTGTAAATAATCCGTAGCCATAGCAAACCTGACAAACATCCTCCTTAGTACCGCCTGCCGCCACAATTGCACGTGCACAGCAATCCTCCCACAAATCTATATCGTGCTGTGTATAGAACGCAACAACCCTTTTTCCTGTCGTTCCGCTTGTAGACTGAATTCTTACACATTCTGAAAGCGGCTTTGACATAAGACCGTAGGGATACGCCTCTCTAAGGTCATCCTTTGTCAAAAACGGAAGCTTGTGAAGGTCATCAACTGACTTTATATCATCGGGAGTTACTCCCTTTTTCTTCATAAGGTTTCTGTAGTACTCGTTATTTTCATAAACGTGGTTTACCGTTTTAACAAGTCTTTCACTCTGCATTTGTCTTATTTTTTCATAAGAGGCAGTCTCTATTTCTTTTTGATAGTAATTCTCCATCTCTTCCACTTCCTTTTAATAATTATACCCAAGCTCAAACGCCTTCTTATTAAGCTCGATAAACTTAGGTGCAACCGTATTTTCTATAGCCTTAATCCACTTGTCATAGCTTATATCAAAATACTTTGCAAGTCTTGCCATCAAAACAATATTTACCGCCTTTGCGTTTCCTGCATCATTTGCAATGGAAAGTGCATCTATAGCATCAACAAATGCACCTTCCTCCTTTATTTTGTCGAGTGCATCAGCAGGATACTGAGCCTTTCCTATAATTACGGGCATCGGGTCTATCTGCTGAGTATTAACAATAATTTTTCCGTCTTTTTTAAGGCAGGAAAGCCATCTTGCCGCCTCAATTTTTTCAAATGAAACGATGAAATCTGCCTCACCGTCTTCAATGATGGGTGAATAAACCTTATCGCCGTAGCGCACGTATGTAACAACGCTTCCTCCACGCTGACTCATACCGTGTACCTCTGACACCTTTACATCATATCCCTCATCAACCAAGAGTCTGCCCAAAAGCTTACTTGCAAGGAGGCTGCCCTGTCCGCCTACGCCGACAATCATAATATTTTTCGTCTGCATTACTCCTGCACCTGCCTTTCTATTGCATCAAAGGGACAAAGCTGTGTACATACATCGCATCCCACACAAAGTGTTTTATCAATTTCCGCCTTACCGTCGTGCATACTGATTGCAGGACAGCCAAAGCTCATACATTTTTTGCATCCCTTACATTTATCCTTGTTAACAACAAGCGGCTTTTTCGGTTTTACAGATTTAAGAAGCACGCACAGCCTTCTTGATATAATAACCGACGGCTCATTTGCCGCAAGCTCCTCTTTTACCACTCTTTCACATTCCTTAAGGTCATAGGGGTCTACAACCGTCACTCTGTTTATGCCCACACTGCGGCACAGTGTTTCAAGGTCAATTTTTGCTGCAGGGTCACCCTTTATATTATATCCCGTTGTGGGGTTTTGCTGATGACCTGTCATTCCTGTTATTGAGTTATCAAGAATTATCACAGTGGAATTAGAGCCGTTGTATGCAATATTTATAAGTCCCGTTACACCGCTGTGCATAAAGGTGGAGTCACCTATTACGCAGACACTCTTGCCCTCACTCTCACTGCCGCCTGCCTTGTTAAAGCCGTGAAGTCCTGAAACTGATGCACCCATACAAAGAGTTGAGTCAAGTGCAAAAAGCGGAGGTGTCGCACCAAGTGTGTAACAGCCTATATCACCAAGCACAGTAATCTTATTCTTTGCAAGTGCATAGTACATACCTCTGTGCGGACAACCTGCACACATCATCGGAGGACGCATAGGAATGTCCATACCAAGGTTATATTTTGCCTTGTCCTCAATTCCCATTGCCTTTGCAATAGTTTTCTGTGAAAATTCGCCTATTAAGGAGAAAAGCTCCTTACCGATTACTTTTACACCCAGTGTATTGCAGTGTGTTTCAATTACACCGTCAAGCTCCTCTATAACATATACCTTATCCATCTTTGATGCAAATTCAATAATGCTCTTTTCAGGGAGCGGATTTACAATACCAAGCTTAAATACGCTCACACTGTCACCGAGTGCCTCTTTCACGTACTGATAGCTTGCACCTGATGTAATAACACCGATTTTTGAATCTGTATATTCTATGCGGTTAAATTCGCAATTTTCCGCAAGCTCTACAAATTTTCTTGTACGCTCCTCAACAAAGGGATGGCGTTTTTTTGCATTGGCAGGCATCATTATAAACTTTTCAGGATTTTTTTCGTAGTCCTTTACGCCCGCCTCTGTTCTCTCGCCTGTTTCAACAATGCTCTGCGAATGTGCAATTCTTGTACACATACGAAGAAGAACGGGGGTATCGTATTTTTCTGAAAGCTCAAACGCCTTTTTAGCAAATTCATACGATTCCTGTGAATCAGCAGGCTCCAGCATCGGTATTTTAGACGCAATTGCATAATGCCTTGAATCCTGCTCATTCTGCGAAGAATGCATTCCCGGGTCATCGGCAACGCATATAACCAAACCGCCGTTAACACCTGTGTATGACAGTGTGAAAAGCGGGTCTGCCGCAACATTAAGACCTACGTGCTTCATTGCACACGCACTTCTTGCACCACGAAGAGATGCACCAAATGCCACCTCGCAGGCAACCTTTTCATTCGGCGCCCACTCGCAATATATTTCATCATATTTTGCCGCAAATTCCGTTATCTCTGTACTGGGTGTACCGGGATAGGAGGAAATGACATTGCAGCCTGCCTCGTAAAGGCCACGTGCAACGGCGGCATTACCAATCAGTAATTCTTTCATTATAATCTTTCCTTTCATATAGGGTAACAGCCTTATTTCTCGTTTCTTAAATCAAGCACTCTCTTCGCCTTACCCTGGAAACGCTCAAGCGATTTAGGCTGAACAAGGGTAATCTTTGCCTGAAGTCCGAGAACACTCTTTATTCTTTCCTGAATAGTACGTGTGAGTTTTTCAAGCTCGCCGTAGCTTTCAAGAACACTTGCATCAACAAGCTCAACCTTGATTTCAAGCGTATCCTTATAATTATCCTCACGGCGTACAACAAGCTGATAGTGCGGACCGATTTTATCTACATTTATAAGAACGCTTTCAATCTGTGTCGGGAACACGTTTACACCCTTTATTATAAGCATATCATCAGTTCTGCCCTTTGTCTTTGACATTCTGACGTGCGTTCTGCCGCACTTGCACGGCTCGTAATCAAGAGTTGTAATATCTCTCGTTCTGTAACGAAGTACAGGCATACCCTGTTTTGTAAGTGTTGTTACAACAAGCTCACCCGTCTGTCCCTCTTCAAGACGTTTTCCCGTATCGGGGTCTACAATTTCGGGCAGGAAATGGTCCTCTGCAAAATGCATACCGCATCTCTCGAAACAGTCGCCGCTTACACCGGGGCCGCCAAGCTCTGTCATACCGTAGTTATCAGAAACATATACACCCAAATTTTTCTCAATAGCACTTCTCATTTCAGGTGTACACGGCTCACTTCCTAAAATTCCAAGTCTTAATTTATAATCAGAAAGCGGATGCTCGCCCTCTTTAACGGCTTCACTAAGGTAAAGCGCATATGACGGCGTTGCAACAAGTCCCGTAACGCCAAGGTCACGCATCAGCATAAGCTGCTTTTCCGTATTTCCCGATGATGCAGGAATAACCATTGCACCAAGCTTTTCAAGTCCGTAGTGAAGTCCGAGTGCACCTGTAAAAAGTCCGTATCCGAACGAAATCTGTATTATATCGTCACTCGTAACACCGCCTGCCGCCGCAACACGGGCAACGCAGTCACTCCACACATCAATATCATCCTTCGTATAAACGCCCACAGTCGGCTTTCCCGTAGTACCGCTCGATGCGTGCACACGTACAATATCTTTCTGGGGCACTGCAACCATACCGAAGGGATAGTTGTCACGAAAATCTGCCTTTGTCGTAAACGGTATATACTCAATATCAGAAAGCGTTTTTATCTTACTTCCATCGCCTACTCCTGCGGCAGTCAGCTTTTCATTGTAAAAGCGTGTGTTGTTGTAGCAGTACGCTACCATATATTTCAGTCTTTCAAGCTGAAGCCTCTCAATTTCTTTTCGAGGCATTGTTTCAATATCTTTCTGAAAAAAGTTCATATTTCTAACCTTCTTTTTTTCAATTTCTTCTATTATATCACATACTTGTGCTTTTTCATAGTCTTTTTGATAATTTTTTTCGCTTTATTACTCTGCAGTGATAAAGCATAGGTATATTTTACCAAAGCATATTTATTATGTCAATGAATTTATTTTAAATTTTAAGAGATAATAAAAAAAGAATAGAAAATTTTTCAAAAAAAAGATTGACAAACCCCCAAAAACGTTGTATATTATATAGGTACTTCAAAACAAGTGCATATTGCCGAATTGTGTAAGGGTAGCACAGCAGACTCTGACTCTGTTTGTCTGGGTTCGAATCCTAGTTCGGCAACCAAAAGGAACAAGTATCAGCTTGTTCCTTTTTTTGTTTAAACAATATAAAACAAAATTTTTCTTTTCATTGTTGTAACAAGCTTTGATAAGTGATATAATGAAAACATAAATTGCGAAAGGATGTTTACTGTGCTTGATTTTACATATTACACACCTACGAAGGTCTTTTTTGGCAAAGACAGCCACAAAAATATCGGAGAAATTATAAAGGGCTACGGCTTTAAAAAGATTATGATGCAGTATGGCTTTGGCAGTATAAAGAAAAGCGGACTGTATGACGAAATTATGTCATCACTTAATAAAAATGGCATTGAAGTAATTGAAATGGGCGGCGTTCAGCCTAACCCGACTATTTCCTTCGTGCGCAAGGCAGTGGAAATTGCAAAAAAAGAAAATGTAGAAATGATTTTAGCAGTTGGCGGCGGAAGTGTGCTTGACTCTTCAAAATATACTGCCGCAGGCGCAAAGAGCGACTCTGACCCCTGGGATTTTCCCACACGAAAGGCAGTAGTATGTGATGCATTGCCTGTGGGATGTATTCTTACCATTGCCGCCGCAGGAAGCGAGATGAGCTCTTCTGCAGTTATTACAAATGAAGAGCTTAATATGAAGCGTGGATATAATTCCGACTTTAACCGATGCTTGTTTGCAATATGTAACCCTGTCCTTACCTACACCGTTGATAAATATCAGACTGCGTGCGGTATAGTTGATATAATGTCACATACGATGGAGCGCTACTTCTCCGTGTGTGAGCCTACTGATTTAACGGACAGAATTGCTGAAAGTGTTTTAAAATCAGTTATAGATGCAGGAAAGGTTCTTATGGAAAATCCCACTGATTATGATGCACGTGCAACCGCTATGTGGGCATCAAGTCTTTCTCACAATGACCTCACAGGCTGCGGCAGAGAGCATTTCTTAGCTGTTCATCAGCTTGAACACGCACTGAGCGGTGAATATGAAAACATTGCCCACGGTGCAGGGCTTGCCGTGCTTTTCCCCTTCTGGGCAAAATACGTATACAAATATGCCCCCGCCAGATTTGCGCAGTTTGCACGCAGAGTATGGGATATAACCGAAGTCGATGACGAAAAGGCGGCACTTCTGGGAATAAAGGCAATGGCTGACTACTTTAAATTCCTCGGTATGCCCTCTTCTCTTCGTGAATTTGGTATTAAGGCTGATTGCACGGATAAGCTTTCCGATTTATGCACCTTTGGAAAGAGCAGAGAGGTAAAAACATATATAAATCTTGACTATGATAAAATCAAAGAAATTTTTGACAGCTGCTATTGAGGATATTTAAAATGAAGCTTTATTTCGCCCCGCTTGAGGGGATTACGACATATATATACAGAAATACGCACGAGCGTTTTTTTGGCGGTTGTGATGCTTATTTTACCCCGTTTATTACCCCCAGCGACAATGAAAAAATCGGCAGGAAGGGGTTTCGTGACATTCTTCCTGAAAATAATACGGCAGCCATTCGTGTTCAGGTTCTCACCAATAACCCTAGCTCCTTTTTGAAGTTTGAGAAGAAAGCCGCCCAGTACGGCTATAAGGAGCTTAATATAAATCTTGGCTGTCCGTCAGGAACGGTTGTCGGCAAAGGGAGAGGTGCTGGTTTTCTTAAAGACACAGATGCGCTTGACAAGTTTCTTTATGAAATTTTTTCACACACCAACGCAAAAATCTCTGTCAAGACGAGGGCGGGATATTTTGGAGCTGATGAAATAGAGGAGCTTTTGCCCATCTACAACAAATACCCCATATCACTTCTTATACTTCATCCACGATGCAGGGAGGATTTTTATAAAGGTATCCCCTCCCAAAAGGCGTTTTTATACACCTATGAAAATGCGAAAGCCCCCCTGTGCTATAACGGAAACATATTAACTGCGGATGACTTTGCCGATAAAACCACCCGTTATGACGCTCTTGACAGTATAATGATTGGCAGAGGTGCAGTTACAAACCCTGCCATTTTCAGAGAAATTCGTGGAGGAAACCCTCTTACTACGGCGGAACTTATATCTTTTACAGAGGCGCTTAAAGAAAATTACTCTCAAATACTTGACTCAGATGTATTTACTCTTCACAAGCTAAAGGAAATCTGGCTTTATATTATGGAAAATTTCCCTGATGAGAAAAAGATTTTAAAAACAATAAGAAAAACAAATAATCTTGGTGAATTTATGAATGTAATTTATAAACTGCCAAAAATAAAGGGATAGTAAAAATGCTTTGCTGCATTTTTACTATCCTTCTTTTTCTTGTGTCAGGAAAAACAAACCTCTATAACATTATGCATATCTATACGCTCTATTTCAAAGTATGCACGCCCATCTTTTATATCAAACGGCACTTCCTTTCCGTCAGGTTGTAAAATCAGCTTTTCGATGCCGTTTTTCACACAAATTGAAAGCTTTGCATCAAGAACGGGTGGGATATATTCCTCGGTAAGGCTTCTGTAATTATTATGTGCGCCATTAACATTCACCAACTGAAGCATAAGCTTTCCGTCTTTTTCAAGGCACACAATTTCGAGCGTTCCAACAGCAACCTCAACCTTTGCAAGCGGTGTGTAAAGAGCATCCGCCATACTTCTTATAAGTTTTCTGTGCAGATACTGTGCCCCCTCATTATACTGCGTTCCAAAATTCGCACCTATTACGCCGACCTTTCCTTTTCCATAAGAGAAGACCTGAGCAAAGGTTTTCTTTGGAGTACGGGAGTTATTACTTACATTGCCGTAACATACTGCATTTTCTGCCTTGACCTCACAGGCGCCATAGGTAACACCTACTTCTTCTCCAGGAAGGAAAAAGTAGCACGGCATTGACGTTTCAAAATCTGATACATCATCGTGGCCGATGTTACAGTTTACAAAGTTGGGCAACTGCGCTATTTCCGCAAAATATGATGCCTCATACGAAAATACGGGGGCAAGCTTTATTGCATTTTCACTTCCTGTTATAAGAAGACTTCCGCCGTTTCTCACATACTCTTCAAGCTCTTTTATAATATCATCTTCAATCGGGGTGTGACGCTCAGGCAAAACAATCATCGGAAAATCAGAATATCTTCCGCTGAGATTTTCATCACAAAATACCTCTACAGATATTCCGCTGTCGCATAAAAGAGAGATGAGGCCTCGCTGTTTATCTATACCTTCTCGTGAAAACGGGCATTTTATTTCCCTGTATCTGTCTCTTCCCGAGACAAGAACTACTGCCTGATGAATTATCTTTCCTTTAAAAGAGTACGGCTCTCTTGCTCTTAAAAATTCCATAACGGGTTTTAAACGAAGCAATGTTTCTGTATTGGGAGAGCCATCCTTAAACTGAGAAACAACATACTGATAAGAACCGCCTAAGGAAATAACAACTGATGCCTCCTGCAAAAGCTGGTTATAATGCTTTGGATGTTTCAGCTTCGTACCGTATGAGCTGAAACGGCAACTCCACGACATCATATCCCACGGTTTTTCGTGCTGTGCAAACATTCTTCCGGCAGAGCGTGCAGCACTTACACAGTCAAATGAGCCCAGGTCTCCCGATAAAAAGTCAACATCTGCGCAAAGCTTTTCGGGCATATGCTCGTCAAATGCCCAGTTGGAACAAATCTGGAGAGAGGGATACTTTTTATGAAGCACATCCACATAGTGCTTTAAATATTTACGGAACTGCTCACGAGTGAAGTCAAAATATTCAAAATAATATGGGTCTTCTCTTTTAGCGGGTTTTGCACCGTTAAGAGAAATTCCCGTTTCTTCTTCAAATTTCTTTAATGTTTCTTCATGATAATCAGGCCTTACTGCCCAGCAGTCACCGTCAATCCATATTCCGTCAATATCATATTCTTCCACAAGCTCTGATATCTGCGGAATAAAAAAGGTATCCAGATATTTCCCGTCAAGTCTTACATAATCAGTCAATTTGCCGTCTGCCGTAAGAGTAGCCTCTTCGGGATGCTCCTTGCAGTACTTTACATCATACACACCTGAAAAATGCATATACAAAGCTACTGCGTATTCCTTAGTAACTTTTCTCCATATTTTCAGTGGATCACCCTTGAATTTAGGCATTGCATTTCCCATTCTGGTAGGATATGATGCCCAACCCGGATGCCCCTTACAGTCTATCTGCCAATAATCAGGCTTTAGCTCCTCACAAATTTTTCTGATATCCTCTTCACGAAGTGTCTCACCGATAACAAGCCCCTCTTCAGGGCATGCGTGAAAATCAGTGTGCACACCTAAAAAACAATCTTTTCTTCTTTTTATCTCTTTCATTTTCTCACCTTTTTCCAATAAAATAAACTCCTTTTGCTTACATTATAGCATTAAAAGGCAAAGGAAGTCAATAGTCTGAAAATTTAAAACAAAAATTTAGTTACATTCCGCCACAAGCGGACCTACAAGTTCTCTAAGATAAAAAAGCTTACCGGGAAGTGTTGGAATATATGTTGAAGTAATATTCATATCAGGTCCGTAATGAAGTGTGGTAAGGAAGCTCATTCCCTGCCAGCCCATTCCTCTGCCGAGTGCTCCGTCGCATCCGCCGATAATCGTATCAGCCTGCAGAAAAATTCCGGGACCAATTGTATTTGCACTGCAGGGAACAAGTGTCGTCCTGCTCTTAAAGCTTGTTATAGCGTTTTGCTCAATAGTAAGCGGATGAAGCTTTGCACCAATTCTGTAGCACTGCTTCTTCCACTCTTCTTCCGATGAAAATTCATCCGCAAAATGCGGTTCCCAAAAGGCTATATGGCACATTCTTCCTATACCAAATACCAATACGAGCTTTGCGCCCTCCGCCTTAAGTGCGGCTATTTTCTCAGGATATGTAGGAAGATTTTCCTTTGTAGCAAAATTGCGCTGCGCGGGCGGAACAGTATTTTCCCCAAGTTTATCAAAGAAAGCCTGCTTCATACTGTATTCAAACGATGCACTGTTTGAAAGCACCTTACAAAGCCCAATGCAATATTATATGGATTTAAAGATAAAAGAAGCCAAAAAGCTTCTTCGTGAAAAAAACTTTTCCGTAAGTCAGATATCAAATATGCTTGGATATTCTTCCGTACATATTTTTTCACGTGCATTTAAAAACGCTACAGGTCTCTCCCCTTTGTCGTACACCAAGAGTATATTATAAACGGACTAAACATTTTTTTAAAATCACAAAAAAAGTTATTGACAACACTCTCTTTTCGTATTATAATAAATGGGCAGCCAAAAAAACGGCCCCATAGTCTAGCGGCCTAGGACGTCGCCCTCTCACGGCGAAGACCGGGGTTCGATTCCCCGTGGGGTCACCAAGAAAAAGAGATAATTTTACTGTCGGTAAAATTATCTCTTTTTCAATGAAATTTGCCTGCGGCAAGTGAAATAGCTTCGCTATGAAATACACTTCGTGTAT
>JAZRQT010000117.1:0-4939 GCA_045650105.1 Clostridia bacterium
AAACCTTCTTATCAAGGAATTTTCCGTCATCGCCGATAGGCTCGTTAGCCTGAGCAACGATATACTTATCCTCGACATCTGCTGTCATATATTCAATTTCATCGGTTACAACACCCTCGCCCTTGATAACCTTACGGTAGGGAGCTTCAATGAATCCGTATTCATTGATGCGCGCATATGTGGAAAGTGAGCAGATAAGACCGATGTTGGGACCTTCAGGCGTCTCGATAGGACACATTCTTCCGTAATGGGTGTAGTGAACGTCACGCACCTGGAAGCCTGCACGTTCTCTTGAAAGACCGCCCGGTCCGAGTGCAGAAAGTCTTCTCTTATGAGTAAGCTCTGCAAGGGGGTTATTCTGATCCATAAACTGTGAAAGCTGTGATGAACCAAAGAATTCCTTAATTGTAGCAACAACGGGACGGATGTTTATGAGTGACTGAGGAGTTACAATATCAAGCTCCTGAATACTCATTCTCTCACGAACGCCACGCTCCATACGTGAAATACCGATACGGAACTGGTTCTGCAAAAGCTCACCAACGCTGCGAAGTCTACGGTTACCAAGATGGTCAATATCATCAACCTGACCGATACCGTCACAGAGGTTGGAGCAGTAGTTAATTGAAGCGAGCATATCGTCAACAATAATATGCTTGGGAACAAGCTCGTCAATACGCTCCTCGGCAAGACGCTTGATTTCATCAAGGTCGCCTGCTGCTTCCTCAAGGATTTCGTCAAGGACATTCTTTCTTACCTTTTCGTGTGTGATATCGTAAAGGTCAACACCTGCATACTCCTTGGGGCTTACCATATTGTTGGAGAATACGACAACACTCTTTCCCTCAACCTCAATAATTACACGGTTGATACCCTTGTTTTCGATTGCAAGAGCGCTTGCAGAATCAATTCTGCTGCCCTTTGCCACGATAATTTCGCCTGTTTCTCCATCAATTATATTGTCACCTGCAATCTGACCCTCAACACGCTGCGCCATTGCAAGCTTCTTATTATACTTATATCTTCCTACCTTTGCAAGGTCGTATCTCTTCGCATCAAAGAAAAGACCGTTGATAAGACCACTCGCACTGTCATACGTTGGCGGCTCACCGGGACGAAGCTTACGGTATATTTCAAAAAGAGCCTCCTCACGATTTTTGGTCGTATCCTTTGCAAGAGTTGCAATAAGTCTTTCATCATCACCGAAAAGGTTAAGGATTTCCGGCTCCGTTTCAAGGCCCATAGCCTTAATAAGAACAGTTACGGGAATTTTACGTGTTCTGTCGATACGAACGGAGAATACGTCATTTGTATCTGTCTCATACTCAAGCCACGCACCACGGTTGGGAATTACGGTAGAGCTGATAAGCTTTTTACCAACCTTATCAAACTTCTGCTCATAATAAATTCCGGGTGAACGTACAAGCTGTGTTACAATAACACGCTCCGCACCGTTAATAATGAATGTTCCCTGCTCTGTCATAAGCGGGAAGTCACCCATAAAGATTTCCTGTTCCTTGATTTCGCCTGTTTCCTGATTTATAAGGCGCACCTGAACACGGAGCGGTGCCGCATAGTTTGTATCCCTTTCCTTACATTCCTCGATGGAATATTTGGGCTGCTCGTCAATTCTGTAATCGGTAAATTCCAGAATAAGGTTTCCTGCATAGTCAGTAATCGGGCTGACATCACGGAAAACCTCACGAAGACCTTCTTTTATAAACCATTCATAAGAGCTTTTTTGCATATCGATAAGATTTGGCATCTCCAGAACTTCATCGATTTTTGCGAAGGTCATTCTTTCATTTTTTCCTAATTTAATAGGTTTCACCTGCATCACCTCTATCAAAATTATTCGAACAACATCTCCCCATATTCTATACCCCTGTGTAGAATGCACTCGGAATACATCGCAGATGCCATATAATGTAGTAGGCAATGCTGCATCACGCAAGTGATTGTAGAATGCACCACAAGCGTGAAATATAAAGAATGGTTGTCTTGAAATCATTGTTTACATCTCCCCTCAAAATTCTTAAGGGGCAGATGTGTGCATCTTAATGCAGTATAACATCTTACCACAACTTTTAAGGCTTGTCAAGAAATTTGCCATAAAATTTTCCATTTCGCTCCTACGACGAATATTGATTTAAAAAAACATTGCATTTATATATAAAATGGTGTATTATATAATAGTTAGAACTGTCAGCACAAAAAACGATTTTATACGATGGTTACATATATAGTACTTTCTGCAAAAGAGGTGTATGTATTGGAAAAACTCAGGATAAGCGGAACAAATCCACTTTTTGGCGAAATCGCCGTCTGCGGTGCAAAGAATGCAGCCGTGGCAATAATTCCTGCGGCACTGCTTGTAAACGGTGTCTGCCGTATTGAGAACATACCCGACATCAAGGATGTCCGTTTGATTATAGATATGCTTGTACAGCTTGGTGCAAGTGTTACATACGTTAACGATACAACTATCGAAGTTAATTCATCAAAACTTAAAACTCACGTTGCTCCTACCGAGCTTGCCAGTAAAATGCGTGCGAGCTATTATCTTTTAGGTGCGCTTTTGGGAAGAATGAATAAAGCGGTGGTTGCTCTGCCCGGTGGATGCAACTTTGGTACACGTCCCATTGATTTGCACGAAAAAGGTTTTCGTGCCCTCGGTGCAACAGTTGAGATTGAAGACGGTATTGTATATACGAATGCGCAGGAGCTTTGCGGCTCCACAATATATCTTGATACAGTAAGTGTTGGTGCAACAATTAACATAATGCTTGCGGCAGTTCTTGCAAAAGGTAGAACGGTTATTGAAAACGCCGCAAAAGAGCCTCATATAGTTGACGTTGCAAACTTTCTCAACGCAATGGGCGCAAAGGTGCGTGGCGCAGGAACAGACGTTATCAGAATAACAGGTGTATCCGAAATGCGTGGCGGCTGCTACAGTATTATTCCCGACCAGATTGAGGCGGGAACATTTATGCTCCTTGCGGCGGCGGCAGGCGGCGAAGTCCTCGTCAGGAATATTATTCCCAAGCATATGGATTCACTTACCTCCAAGCTTGAGGAAATGGGTGTGAATGTAACGGAGTATGACGACTCTATAAGAATTGAACGCAGCACAGATCTTAAAGGGATTTCAGTGCGTACTATGCCCTACCCCGGATTTCCTACAGATTTACAGCCGCAGATGGTTGCACTTCTTTCTACGGTAAAAGGAAACAGCACTGTTACAGAGGATGTATGGGAAAACAGATTTCAGTATGTAGATGAGCTAAGGGCGATGGGTGCCGATATAGAAATCAGCGGAAAAAGAGCGCTTATTAAAGGGGGCAAGCTTCACGGGGGTGAAGTTCAGGCAACAGACCTTCGTGCAGGTGCCGCACTTATCATTGCAGGCGCTGCCACAGAGGGTGTTACACAAATCAGCTCCCCCCATTATATTGACAGAGGTTATTCAGACATTGAACGCAGACTTCGTTCAATCGGTGTAAAAATAGAGCGTATTTTTGAGGCAGATTAAATGAACAGCATTAAAATATGTCCGCTTTCCTCCGGCAGCAGCGGAAACTGTATTCTTCTTAAGATAGGTGAAGTTAAGGTTTTGGTGGATTGCGGAATAACGGGAAAGGCTGCTGAATGTGAGCTTGCACGTGCAGGTGTAAACCCTAAAGAGCTAAGTGCAATAATAGTAACGCATGAGCATATTGACCATATAAGCGGTGTCGGCATTATGTGCAGAAGATACCGCCTCCCCGTATATGCAACACTCGGCACGTGGAAGGCAATGATTAACTGCATAGGAAAAATAGACCCTCTTCTTATACGCTATATTGCATCTGAAGTTCCGTTTGAGATAAACGGCGCACAGTTTCACCCCTTCTCCACTTCACACGATGCAGCGGAGAGTATTGGTCTTGTTTTTTCAGACGGTGAAAAATACGGTGCCATTGCAACTGACTTAGGCACCGTAACAAAGCATATATTTGACCTTCTTTTAAAATGCAGTATTATTATGATTGAGGCAAACCATGATGAGGCAATGCTCATCTCCGGTCCTTATCCAAGACATCTTAAAGAGCGTATACTATCAGATTGCGGTCATCTGTCAAACAAGCTTTGCGGTGCATTGTGCGCCAAGCTTGTACGTGAAGGGGCACTGCGTAAAATAATGTTGGGGCATTTAAGTTCTGATAACAACACACCTCATCTTGCATATGAAACTGTCAGGAACAGTATTGAGGCGACAGGGTGCTGCAGTTTAGGCGATATAACGCTTTTTGTAGCAGACAGATACTCTATGAAAGAGGAGATTGGTGACTAATGACCATAAATATCATCTGCGTAGGAAAAATTAAAGAGGATTACTTTTCTAAGGCTGCAGCCGAATTTGAAAAACGGCTCAGCCGTTTTTGCAGTATAAACGTAATACAAATTCCCGACAAAAGCATACCCGATAACCCCTCCCCTGCTGAATGTGTTGCCGTTCTTAATAAAGAGGGGGAGCAGATTTTAAAAAAAATCGGCAAGAGCGATATTGTAATTGCTATGTGTATTGAGGGAAAATTTCTTTCAAGCGAAGAATTTGCGGCAAAGCTTTCAGATTTTCAGATGCAAAGCTCTACAATAGATTTTGTTATCGGCGGGTCGCTCGGACTTTCTGATGAAGTCAAAAAAAGGGCGGATTTCAAGCTTAGTATGAGTAAAATGACATTCCCCCATCGCATTGCAAGATTGATGCTGGAGGAGCAGATTTATCGGGCGTTTAAGATAAATGCCAACGAAACCTACCATAAATAGGCGGGCGGAAGCAAAATGCACAGACCACGCAAAGCCGATTTGATTTTTATTTTAGGTTTGTTTTTAAAATGGATATGCACATTTTTTCAGGAAGAAATCTGTCTTGACAGATTTCTTTTTTGATGGCTTT
>JAZRQT010000118.1:0-2090 GCA_045650105.1 Clostridia bacterium
TGGGGTGGATAGAGGGACTCGAACCCTCGGCCTCTAGAGCCACAATCTAGCGCTCTAACCAACTGAGCTATACCCACCATATTTTGGCGTGCCTGCGGGGATTCGAACCCAGGACCTACTGCTTAGAAGGCAGTTGCTCTATCCAACTGAGCTACAGGCACATCTTTTGCCGTATAATAGGCAAAAAAGTGGAGCGGGTGATGGGAATCGAACCCACCTATCCAGCTTGGAAGGCTGGTGTTCTACCAATGAACTACACCCGCACTTGCGACTTTAAAAGTATAGCAAATATATTCTCTTTTGTCAATATCTTTTTCGCAATTTTTTGTTTTTTTACGAAAATTTACTATTTTCTTTTAAAGTCTATTATTTCCGTCAGAAAGATAAATATTCCTCTATATTAATTTTGATTATCATTTTCAATAATTCACAGGTGTTCTCCAAATCTGTTTTGTCAATAACTTCACCTGCTGAATGTATATAGCGTGTGGGAATTGAAATCGTACCTGAGCGCACTCCCCCGCCTGAAAGATGGATTGCGCCTGCATCTGTGCCGCCATAGCTTGCCGCCTCCATCTGATAAGGGATATTTGCTTTCCTTGCACAATCAAGAAGCATATTTTTAACATTCTCGTGAATTATAAAGGATGCATCCTTCAATTTTACCCCCGGACCTTTGCCAAGAGAAAGATTAAGTTCCTCTGACTGCGGCGTATCACCCACATTTGAAACATCTACCGCTACCGCCATATCGGGATTTATAAGTGCTGCGGCGGTCTTTGCGCCACGAAGTCCTACTTCCTCCTGAGCAGTAAAAACTGCATATATATCATTTTCTGACTTTTCCGCCTGCTTTATTGCCATAATAAGCGCCCAGCATCCTGCCCTGTCATCAAGTGCTTTTGACATTATACGGTTACCTATAAGAGAAAAAGCAGGGGCATATGCTGCCATATCACCTATCTGAATTTTCTGCTCTGCCTCCTCCTTTGAGGATGCGCCAATATCCATATACATTTTCTCAAACGGAGCGGTAGAAGGGTTTTCTTTATTTTCGTATGAAATTTTCCCACGTATACCGTTTTCAAACTCAACGCAGGAATTTATAGAGTTGTATTTTTGTACTCCTCCAATGGTAGAAAAACGTGCAAATCCGTTCTCGTCAATATAGTTTACCATAAAGCCTATCTCGTCCATATGTGCGGCAAGCATAAGCTTTTTTCCGTTACCTTTTTTATGACATATAAGATTACCCAAAGCGTCAGTATATATTTCATCACAGACTTCTTTAAGCTCATTTTCAATAAGCCTACGCACACTGTTTTCCCTGCCCGACGGAGAAATACACGCAGTTAATTTTTGTAAAAGCTCCATTAAAGGTCACTCCCTTCTATCGATTTAAGCACCGCTTTTGAAAGCCTTAATACACTTTCCAGATCGTCTTTACACATTACACTTACAGGAGAATGTATATATCTGCAGGGCACGGCAAGCACCGCAGTTTTTACGCCTGTACCGCTTCTCTGAATTGCCCCTGCATCCGTACCGCCCATTGCTGTACGTTTTATCTGCAAGGGGATATTATTTTCCTTTGCCGTTTTCATAATAAAGTCAAAATACTTTCTGTCTGAAATAGCCGCTCTGTCCATAGCCGTCATAACGGCGCCACCGCCAAGATTCGTAACCTGATTGTGCGGCTTGCTTCCATACACATCAGAGCAGGTTGTCCCCTCAATTACAAGTGCAATATCGGGTTTTATTGTATTCGCTGAAATAATTGCACCACGAAGTCCTACTTCTTCCTGAGCGGTGAAAACAAAATATATGTCGCTGTCATATTCCTCTTTCATAAGCTCCAGCAATATGGCGCAGCCAACTCTGTCATCAAGCGCCTTGCTCTTTACAAGATTTTCACCAAATTCAGTATACTCCCCGTCAAAGGAGGCATAATCGCCAATCTCTACAAGTTTTTTCGCGCTTTCTTTATCTTTGGCACCTATATCTATGCATAAATCCTTAATCTTGGGCGGATTTAAAACATCGTCACGCCTTTGAAGATGAATAGCCTTCGCCCCGATAATTCCCGGGAT
>JAZRQT010000119.1:0-2673 GCA_045650105.1 Clostridia bacterium
ACAAGCGTATTTCGGCAGTTGAAAACGTGACAAAGGTTTTTGCCCACGCAACAACGCTTCGTGGTGACGAAAATATTAATATTTCGGCAGGCTCGGCCCAGCTTCAGGCGGCAGTTAAGCTTGATATTTCACAGAAAACGGCACTTGCACTGATGAGTGCATCAGATAAGGAATTTTCCGCACTCCGCAAGGTTTCAGACATTGTAGATAATATAATGTCACAGGGAATATCGGACGTTTCTTCCGCACGGGAAAAATGCGCCGCAGATGTTTCTTCCCTTAAAATTACAAATTCGCAGAAAGATGCGGCAAATGAAATCATTTCCCTCGTTCTGACAGAAAATTTAGAGCTTGACGAAGCCGAAACAGAGCGCAGACGAGAGGCAGCCGCCGCATCTGTTCCTGAAATTGAGTACAAGAAAAATCAGATAATTGTACGAAAGGGCGAAATTATCTCCGAGGCGCAGCTTAATATGCTAAGCTCCCTTGGAATTTTAAAGGGGACAAACCCCCTCTCACCCACATATACAGTCGGCATTGGCGCACTTATGCTGATTTGCTACATTGTATTTATGTTCCATTTTTCGAAAAACCGTCAGAAAAACTCTCCTGCACTTCCCATTGCATCGGTTATGGGACTTTTGATGGTGGTTATGTCATTTTACGGGTCGGAGTATGTTCCCGAAAAAATGATTTCACTTTTGCCTGCAGGAATATTCCCGTGCATAGTAAGCATTTTTGCCCCTGTACAAACGGCTGTCACGGCAAATCTTATAATTTCAGTTTTCTGCGGTGTTGCCTTTGATGCAAACTGGGGCTACACTCTCTGCCTTATTCTGGCAGGTACGGCATCTTCTTACTGTTTTTCATATGTAAAAAGACGTACGCACCTTCTTCCCGCTACATTTATTTCTTCTCTTTTTTACGGTTTTGTTTTCTCCTCAATGTCACTGATTGAGTCAAGCGGGGTTTCCGTTGCACTCGGTGCATTTGCAAAGGGATTTTTGGGCGGATTTTTGTCAGGACTTATAACGATAGGCTCACTCCCTCTTTTTGAGTGGCTTTTTAACGCAACAACCCCTATGAAGCTGAGCGAGCTTGCAAACCCTGAAAACAAGCTCTTAAAAAAGCTTTTGATTGAGGCGCCCGGTACTTATCATCACTCACTCACAGTTGCAAATATTTCTGAAATTGCGGCACGCAGTGTTAATGCAAACCCGCTGCTTGCTCGTGTGGGTGCATATTATCACGATATAGGAAAGCTCCGCCATCCCCTTTATTTTAAGGAAAATCAGTACGATAAAAATGCACACGAGGCACTTTCTCCGAGTGAGAGTGCAACTCTTATCATAAATCACGTTCAAGACGGCGTAGAAATTGCCGTAAAAAATCGTTTGCCCAAAAGCATCTGTGATATAATTTCTCAGCATCACGGAACAACAAAGGCAGGTTATTTTCTGCTTCGTGAAAAAGAGCAGAACCCCGATACTGACGAAGTTCTCTTCACCTACAAAGGGCCCGTACCGCAGACAAAGGAAGCGGCTATTGTAATGCTTGCCGATTCGTGTGAGGCGGCAGTAAGAAGTATTGATGATAAAAGCGAAGGCAAGATTGAGGCTATGGTTCGTCGCCTTGCGACAGAACGTGTTAACTCTGGGCAGTTTTCCGAGTGTAATCTCACCTTCCGTGAGCTTGAAACGGTTATAAAGGTTATTACCAAAACTCTCGGCGGTTACTTCCACGAAAGAATAAAATACGAATAACGGAGATGTGAAAAATTCGAAATGCGAAATGCGAAATGCGAAATGAAGGAAGGTTTTCGTTTATCGAAAACCTACATTCACTTCGAACTTCGAACTTGAAACTTCGAACTTAATGCAAAATGTTATTTTTTACAGTATATAGCCATATGGCAGATTGGAGAAATTATTATGATACAGTTTATTATTGAAAACGAGCAGGAAAAGCTTGAGTTTACAGAGGAGCTTTCCGAAATTGTTCAAAAGGCAGTTGCAACAACGCTCAACACAGTGGGTGCAGATGAAGAAACTGATTTTGAGGTAAGTATTCTCATTACAGATAATGACGGCATACAACAAATCAATAAGGAATACAGAGAAATTGATGCGCCTACAGACGTATTAAGCTTCCCTATTCTTGAATTTGATGAAGACGGTGTAATGATTGAGGAAAGCGGTGACTATGACGGAGATATGCTTCTTTTAGGCGATATCGTACTTTCACTTGAAAGGGCAAAGGCACAGGCGGAGGAATACGGACACTCACTTGAGCGTGAGGTGGGCTTCCTTACCGTGCACAGTACACTCCATCTTCTCGGCTTTGACCATATGGAAGAGCCTTATACATCAGTTATGCGCGGCCGTGAAAAAGAAATTATGGATATAATGAATCTTCAACGCTGAAAGGAACTATACAAATGAGTAATTTTAAATCAGGCTTTGCCGCAATTGTCGGCAGACCAAACGTAGGAAAATCAACACTTACAAATGCATTTATCGGTGAAAAGGCGGCAATCGTTTCAAATAAGCCGCAGACTACACGCTCAAACCTTGCCGCAATTGATAACGGCGAAAACTATCAGATTGTTTTTGTCGACACACCCGGTATGCATAACCCCAGAACAAAGCTCGGTGAATATATGAACAGTGTTGC
>JAZRQT010000120.1:0-7649 GCA_045650105.1 Clostridia bacterium
GAGGCTGAATTTGAAAAACTGATTTCGGGCGAGTATAAAAAGGCGTTTGGAAACAAGGTAAGTAAAATTATCAGCGGCAGACTAAAGGAGGTGAAGAAAGTGAGAGAGGAAAATGAAAAGAATGCGCAGATTGTAAAGATGCTTATGGAAAAGTACGATATAACTGATGCAGATACAGAAAAACTTGAAAGGATGATAAAGTCGGATATGAACACTACAAACAGCTTAAATGAAAAAAATGCAGAGCTTATCAAAAGACTTATTGGGGAAAACACATATCTGAAGAAAAACCGTGAAGAAGAGCTTCGCAAAATAAGAGAGCGTTCATTCGCCCAAAAGCTCAAGGCACAGGTAGAAGAGACAAAGAAAATCTACAGTGATTTTGATTTGGAAAAGGAGATAAAAAATCCTGAATTTGCCAGACTTTTAAGAGTAGGCGTAAGCGTTAAAAACGCATATGAGGTTACAAATATCGACAAAATTATGGATAAGAACAGCCGTGAAGCGGAAAAACATGTTGTAAATTCAATACGTTCAAAGGCAGCAAGACCCGTTGAAAACGGAAGCAGCCCTACAAGCGGTGTTATTTTGTCCAGCAATATTTCAAAGCTTACAAAAAAGCAGCGTGCAGAGCTTGCAAAAAGAGCGGCAAAAGGAGAAAGAATAGAGTTCTGAGGAAACCTCAGAAATAATGTGAAATGCGAAATTCGAAATGCGAAATGATGGTGGATTTTTTGCAAAGCAAAAAATCTTCAAAAACTTTAAGCTTCGAACTTTACATTTCGAACTAAAAAACGAACGGAGTGAGTAAAAATATGTTTAATTTTAATTTGCAGCTTTTTGCTGCAGGAGATGTTGTGAATACAACAGCAGGCATTGCAAATGCAAATACAGGGGGTGTCACACCCTACGGGGAAAACGGTGGTCTTTCAAATGAAATGAAGACCTACTATTCAGATTATCTTATTGATATGGCTGAGCCGAAGCTCGTCCATGACCAGTTTGGTCAGAAGTGCCCCATTCCCAAGGGAAACGGCAAGACGATTGAATTTAGAAAGTATGACCCCCTTCCCAAGATGACCATGCCCCTTGCAGAGGGTGTTACACCGAGCGGTCAGAAGCTCGATATGGGAGTTGTAAGTGCAGAGGTTAAGCAGTATGGTGGATTTATCGAGCTTTCAGATATCCTTATGCTTACTGCTATTGACAACAACCTCGTTCAGGCAACAAAGCTTCTGGGCGGTCAGGCAGGAAGAACGCTTGACACTATTACAAGAGAGGTTCTCTCAGGCGGTACAAACGTGCAGTTTGCAGAGGGTCAGGTTTCTTCAAGAAATAAGCTTGTCGGTGGAAAGGAAAGCGGTAACCATTATCTGAGTGTTGATGCAATAAGAAGAGCAGTGCGTTACCTCAAAAAGATGAATGCCGAAACAATTAACGGAAGCTATGTAGGTATCATCCACCCTGATACGGCGTATGACCTTATGAGTGACCCCAAGTGGGTAAACGTAAAGACATACTCTGATCCCGAAGGAATTTATCAGGGAGAAATCGGCAAAATCGAAAACGTAAGATTTGTTGAGTCAAGCGAGGCGAAGATTTTCCACGCAGAGGATTTGTGCGGCGAGTCAAGAAACCTTACCGTTTCAGGCTACAGCGTACTTGATGCGGAGGGAAATGCTTCAGCAAATTGCGGTGAAGGCTCTCTCTACAAGCTCAGTGTAAACGAAACCCTTTCAGAGGAAGATGGCGCAAGACTTGTAGGTGCAACAATTCAGATGAAGAGCGGTGAGCAGTATGAAAGTGCAAAGGTTTGCGGCTTTAATACCGAGGACGGTGTGCTTTACCTTACATCAGCTCTTAGCAAAGAACCCTCTGCAGGAGATACTGTCTATCCCGGCGAAGCAGGTCTTGAGGGATGCGACGTATATTCCACACTTATTATCGGTGACAATGCATACGGTACGACAGAGCTTTCAGGCGGCGGCCTTACACATATTATAAAGCAGCTCGGCTCTGCCGGAACTGCCGATCCCTTAAATCAGAGGGCGACAGCAGGCTGGAAAGCAACAAAGGCTGCAGTAAGACTTGTAGAGCCTTATATGATAAGAATTGAAAGTGCAAGTACTTTCGGTAACTAAAAATTTTATTAGGTCCTTAGTGCCGCTTTTGCGGCACTAAAGGATCGGATAATTAAAGGAGGATAAATATTATGGCAACAAATAAGAAAGCAGTGACAAATGATAAAGCAAAAATAAATGATGAGAACACATTGGTTGAAATTGAACTGTTTCGTGATAACAAGGATTACAAGGACAATGTGTTTGTCGCAGTAAACGGGGAAAGCTGTGTTATCGCACGAGGCAGAAAGGTCAAGATAAAAAAGAAGTTTGCAGACGTTATTGAAAACTCAATGCGTCAGGATATAAAGACTGCCAGACTTATGGATAACAAGTCAGATGAATTTTTGCGTGATGCTGCCTTAAGAAACATTTAAAGGGGGAGGCTTTTATGGCAAGTTTTAACCTTGGCAGGATAAAAGGCGATACGGGACCCAAGGGCGACACAGGCGCAAAAGGTGACACAGGTGCAAAAGGCGATAAGGGCGATAAAGGAGAAAAAGGCGAACGTGGTACAGACGCAGTGACGCCGATTTTCAGCGTGGCATCGGTAGAAACACTTCCTTCCTCGCAGGAGGCAAATGTAGAGGTTAATACTGATGATATAAAAAACCCGAAGCTCTCTTTTTACATCCCGAGGGGAAGGGACGGAAAAGACGGAGCAGGAGATATGCAAAAAGCTATATATGACGCAGAGGGAAAAAATCAGGATTTTTTCGTTTACGCACAGCAGCTTTTTGAAAAATGCGTTAAAACGGACGGGGGAAACCTTTCCGGCAAGCTCATTGCGTATGAAGCAAACCCCTCTGAAAGGTGCCTTAAAAATGTAATTGTTACGGAAAATTTGCCTGACAATGCGGCAGAGGGAGATTTATGCATCAAAATTGTGCGCCCTAAAAGCAAAACACTTGGTGAATGCAGCGTCGGAAGTGTCCTTTTAGTTACTGAGGGTACGGAAACGGTAGAATATCTTGTCGCAGGAAAGGACATTCCCGTGAAGGGCGGAGTGACACTTGTTCGCAGGTATTTGCCTAATTATCAGATGTGCTACGACAGCCTTATGAGAAGCCGTTATTTGTTGTCAAGTATAGACGTCCTTCTTGAAAACACATACAGACCTTTGTTTTCTCAGAAGCTTCAGGAAAAGATGATGACGGTTTTAATTGATACGTTTATAAAAAGGCACTGCTTTTTACTTTCGCACACTGAAATAAGTCAGCTTGAATATTTCGCAAATAACGGAAGAACAGCTACAAACAATCCTTCGGGAAGCCCGCTCACATACCTTACACGTACATTCGGCAGTAATCAAACGGTATATGCGGTAAACTATGAAGGTCTTTATACAACTATATCGCAGGGGTCGCTAAGTTATTTTCGTCCTGCATTTGTACTGCCGCAGGAAACAATTGTAGAAAATGCGGAATATAACGGACAACCGGTAATAAAAATTCCCGAAGAAAAAGCAGGTATATTTGTCTTTGAGGGCGGTGCGTGGAAGGAGTGCATATAGTATGGCAACAATAAACTTGGCAATACAATCGGCAATGAAACTTCACCCCGACAGCATTGATGATGCCACCAAATGCCGCTGGATAAGCGAGCTTGACGGCAAAATAATGCGTGAAACTATGCACCGAAGTGATTTTGCAGGATATAATTTCCCGCAGGATGGGGACAAAAAACTGCTCGCAGAAAGTCCGTATGACAATATTTACGAGCTATATATAATTGCAATGGGCGATTTTTTCAGCGGAGAGCTTGCTGCCTACAATGCATCTGCCGTTCTTTTTGAACAGGCATATTCAGAGTTTCGTAAAAGCTATCTGAGAAAAAATATGCCGCCGCAAAAAAAGCTTGAGCTTTAAGGAGGGAAAGATATGCGACTCCCAATATTCAGAGGGGAAAAAAGGTACAAACGCCATATGGTTACTTTTGGAGGGCTAAACCTTATGCAGAGCTTTTCAGACGGAGAGATGCGCGATTGCAACGGAATATCGCATATAAGCTTTCCTGCAATTACTCAGAGGCAGAAAGCAAACAGCATTTTTTCGTGCGAAAGTCCATCGGCACTGCTTTTTGCAGGAAAGGAATGTATTGCCGCAAGCGGAGCACTCTATTATGACCGCAAAAAGGTAGGAGAGCTTTCTGAAGGAATGGACAAGCAGCTTGCATATATGGGGAGTAAGGTGCTTGTCTTCCCCGATAAGGTCTACTACGATGTTAAGGAAGAAAAATTCGGCTCCCTCCAGGCAGAGTGTGTTATAAGCGGTGTTGAAGTAAGTTTTACTAAAAATTCAATAACTGTTCCGTCCTCGCATTATGTTACCACCACAAAGGTTGAACAGCATACATTCTTTCCTGATGAGCTTCTCATAACCTACTCGGGTGTGACAGAGCAAAACGGAAAGTACGTTTTTAATGGATTTGGGTTTAAAAAACCGCAGGAACTTACGGTCGATACTATTTTTTGCGAAAAATGCGCTGCCAATCAGTACCGCACGGTAATGAGCATAGAAGAGGGGAAAGATTTAAAAAGCTATACCGTAACAAGTAAGCTTATGACACTTGAAAACAGTATGAAAAATATTTTCGCTGAGTTTAAGGCAAACGATGTTGTTGAAATATCAGGCTGCAGGATAAACTCAAACAATAAGACTGTAGCACTTGTTCAAAGAGGCTCAAATGTGCTCACCTTTGCAGATGATACCTTTACGGAAACAAAGGAAACGGCAGATATTACTATCAAAAGAAAAATCCCCGATTTTACCTGCATCTGCAGTTATGAAAACAGGCTATGGGGATGCGAAGGGAATACAATTTACGCCTCGGCACTGGGTGACCCGTTTAACTTTTTCCGCTACAATGGGCTTTCCACAGACAGCTTCAGTGTAGAGTCGAACACATCGGGCGATTTTACTGCGTGTGCTACGTACGGAAATTGCTGCTTGTTCTTTAAGGAAAATGCCTGCTACAAGCTATACGGAAACCGTCCGTCCAACTTTCAGCTTACAGAGAGCTTTGGAAGCGGTATAGCAAAATCAGAAAGAAAAAGCATTGCGGGTGTAAATGGAAAAATACTCTATAACGGAAACGGCGGAGTGTTTGTCTTTTACGGCGGTATACCGCAGTGCGTTTCTCAAAAAATTGAGGGCATTACATTAAAGGATACTATTGGAGGCAGTGACGGAAAGAGGTATTATATCAGCACACTTACCGAAAATGGACGCATAGAGCTTGTATATGATACGGAGCTTGGCTTGTGGAGTAAATCAGGTGTTAAGGATGTGGTTGCGTACGAATATTACGGCGGAACAATGTATCGGATGACCCAGGGGGGTGTAGAGGAAATTTTAAACGAAGCGGATGAAAAGACGCAGTGGGAAATAACTCTTTGTCCGTTTGATGAAAGCTACTACAAAACAAAGAATTACTCCAGAATACATATATGCGCACAGCTTTTTGATGATTCGTGGCTTCGCATAGAGGTGAAAAGCGATAATGGGGGGTGGAGAGAAATTTCCACACAGTACGGAAACGAAAAACGCTATATAAATATTCCTGTCATAATAAAAGGCTGTCACAATATTGAGCTGAGGCTTTCAGGAAAGGGAAAGAGCATTATCGAGTCAATAACAAGGGAATTTAGCGTAAACTGAGGGAGTGAAGGAAATGTTTACAGAGCTTCCCGATTTAAACGGAAAAACGGCGCAGGAGGCAGTGCGTATAATAGAAAACTACCTTCGTGCCAACACCCAGGAGCTAGAGTATATACTAACACATCTTGACAGCTCCAACATAATTGAAATTGATATAACAAAGACTACTATTTACAAGGGGGAGGACAATGAGCTATAACAAGGAAACCGACTATCAGGCAAAAATAAACGAAGCGGTGGAAAAGGGCGATTACGAGAGCGCCGCAAAGTACGAGAAAAGCCGTAACGAAAAGATAGACGGTGAAAACTTAGGCTATTCAAAAACCAACAATTACAGCGGATGGCTTGATAAGACCGATTACTCAAACGTAATCAGGGACCAGATTGCATCAGGCGCATCCAAAAATGCTGTTTCAAACACTCTTAAGAAACGCATAGAAAAAGCCAGCGGAACGCAGGGACTTACGCAGTATGCCTATGATGACGTGTATGACCAGGCTGTGCGCTATATTATGGGCGGAACATCTTTTTCATATGAAAAAGAGGCGCCCCGCTATGAAAACCGCTATGATGACGAAATACGTAACTTATATGAAAAACTTTCCAATATTTCAGCTTTTTCATATAACCCGTATTCGGATGATTTGTTCAAATATTATAAGGAGCAGTATAACCGTGAGGGAAAGAGGGCAATGGAGGACTTACTCGGCGAGCTTTCTATGAATACGGGCGGCGTTGCATCAAGCTATGCAGTAAGTGCCGCATCGCAGGCACTTGATTATTATAATTCAAAGCTGACCGATAAAATTCCCGAAATGTATGATGATGCATACGGTCGTTATCTTGATTCCATAGATAATGCACGTGCAAATCTTAAGTCGCTTATAGATATAAACGACAGAGAATATGGACAGTATCTTGATGAGCTTGCACAGTATAACAAAGACCGTGAGTTTGAGTACAAAGGCTACCTTGACAGCCTTGACGAAGAGTACAGGACACGTCAGCTGGAAAAGGAAAGCGAGGAAAATCTTCGTGACTACGACTATCTGATGCAAAAGCTCTACACAGAGGCGGAGGAAAACAGCCGCAAGTGGGCACAGCAAGAGTACGAAAATGCTCAGGAGGAAAACCAGGAGAAAATAAATAACGCTCTTAAAAAGTGGGATCAGCTTGGTTACCTTGACAGTGAAAGTGCGAAGATTTTAGGTCTTCCGCAGGGACTTAGGACAGGCGATTATGACTACAAAATGAAGAATCTGTACAAGTAAGGAAATATAGAAAAAGCCCTTGCTTTATCGGGGATTTTTAGGTATAATAATATTTACTACTATAAAAATTCCCGTGGTGAAAGGGTGTAAATATATGTACAGAATAGTCGAAAAAACATCATTAAATGAAAATGTTACAAAAATGGTTGTGGAGGCTCCGCTCATTGCGAAGAAGGCACAGCCCGGTCAGTTCATAATTTTCCGTGCGACACCCGACGGGGAAAGGGTACCGCTCACGATAGCAGATTATGATGCCGATAAGGGCACTGTGACAATAATTTTTCAGGTGGTAGGTGCCTCCACAATGGAGCTTAACAGCCTTAATAAAGGCGACTGCATTTGTGATTTTGTGGGACCGCTTGGCACACCCAGCAAAACAGATAATCTTAAAAAGGTTTGTGTAATAGGCGGCGGTGTAGGATGTGCAATCGCATATCCCGTTGCAAAGAAACTTCATCAAAACGGCTCTGAGGTGCATACCATAGCGGGCTTTCGAAATAAAGACCTCGTAATTTTGGAGGATGAATTTAAAGCAGTCAGTGATTTATTTAAAATAATGACGGATGATGGCTCATACGGCGAAAAGGGACTTGTTACAA
>JAZRQT010000121.1:0-8402 GCA_045650105.1 Clostridia bacterium
GCACTTGTCAAAATAGTCACTGCCGTAGTAAATTCCGCCCGTAGGGTCAGCACCGAGCCAGTGAAGGTCAGCCTCAATTGCCTTTACAAACTCATCATCTTCCTTTACGGGGTTTGTATCGTCATAACGGAGATTGAAAAGTCCGTTATATTTTTTTGCCGTCATAAAATTAATCCATATAGCCTTGGCGCTTCCTATATGAAGATAACCGTTAGGCTCGGGAGGAAAGCGTGTGTGCACTCCGTTTTCACGGCCTGCCGCCAAATCCTCATCAATAATATCGTGAATGAAATTTGAGTAACCTTCCTGCATAAAAAGATACCTCCGTTTTTTATGTTCTGTCGTTTATATCAACATATTCTTTGGCTTTTAAAACATTCT
This sequence comes from Clostridia bacterium, assembly GCA_045650105.1. Lineage (GTDB taxonomy): Bacteria > Bacillota > Clostridia > UMGS1883 > UMGS1883 > UMGS1883. The sequence goes on from JAZRQT010000121.1 coordinate 382, forward strand.
TATACGCAGGACGTATAATTCTGTCAGAAACCATAATTTCTTCAAGGCGGTGTGCGCACCAGCCTGCAATTCTGCTCATAGCAAAGATTGGTGTATATACCTCAGGCGGAATGTTGAGCATTTTATAAACAAAACCGCTGTAAAAGTCAACGTTGATTGCAAGGTCTTTTTCCTTGCCCGTGATTTCGGTGAAAAGCTCAATCGCATTTTTGGCAATGAGGTCATACATCAAAAGCTCCTCTTCCATATGCTTTTCACGGGCGAGCATTCCTGCACTCTTTCGAAGAAGAACGGCACGGGGGTCACTCTTTGTATAAATGGCGTGACCTATACCGTATACAAGACCGCTATGGTCATAGGACTCTTTACGGTAGAGCTTTATAATATGCTCCCTGATTTGCTTTTCATCTGTAATATCAGTAATATTCGCCTTAAAATCATCTATCATTCCCATAACCTTTGCATTTGCACCGCCGTGCTTTGGCCCTTTAAGAGAACCGATTGCCGCCGCAATTGCACTGTAGGTATCTGTGCCTGATGATGAAAGAAGGTGCGTTGTAAAGGTTGAGTTGTTACCGCCACCATGCTCTGCGTGAAGAATGAGTGCAAGGTCAAGCAAATGTGCCTCCGTCTGCGTAAACTCATTATTCGGGCGCATCATATAAAGGAAGTTTTCAGCCGTACTCATATCTGCACGGGGTGAATGGAGAATAAGACTCTTTCCGTCATAATAATGCGACTTTGCCTGATAGGCGTGGGCAATCATAGCAGGAAAACGTGCAATAAGCTCAAATGACTGACGAAGTACATTTTCAATTGATACCTCGTCAGGGTTATCGTCATATGAATAGCTTGCAAGAACACTGCGGGCAAGCTTATTCATAATGTCATTACTCGGCGCCTTTAAAATCATATCCTCTGTAAAGTTGGGGTAAAGCTGTCTTTTCGAGCCGAGATAGCGGGAAAATTCGTCAAGCTCATCCTTTTTGGGAAGTCTGCCGAAAAGGAGAAGATACACAACCTCTTCAAAGCCGAAACGGTTATCCTTGTCACACCCCTCAACAATATCTGTAACATTTACGCCTCTATATCGGAGCTGACCGTCTATTGCCTGCTTTTCTCCTTCATCAAGAAGGTAACCGTGAACGTCGCCGACCTTTGTAAGTCCGACGAGAACACCGCTTCCGTTAGAGTTACGAAGTCCTCTTTTTACACTGTATCTGTTGTAAAGCTCTGAATCAATTGAATATACATCCTTTGTAAGATTACAAAGCTTATCAAATAAAGTATCGTTATTTTTCATATGCCATCAACTCCAAAAAAACTAATTGCATACTATTATACCATCATATGGCATTAATTTCAACAAAAAAGTTCTAAAACACGGCTAAAAAAATATAATTATATAAGGGGGAGGGTGTTTTTTGTGAAAAGATATATTTTTTTTATAGCATTTTTTTTAATATCTGCATTAATTCTGCCGCTATGCGTTTTTTTTATTATGCAGTTTCAGGACAACCTTAACGAAAACCCCAAAAAACATTCATCGCAGGATATCAGTGTGTATTTTTCTGATGAAAAGGTTATAAAAGAAATGGACATTGAAGAATATCTGATGGGCGTTGTTTGTGCGGAAATGCCTGCCTCTTTTGAAAAAGAAGCTCTTAAAGCGCAGGCAGTTGCCGCACGAAGCTATGCAATATACAGAATGGAAAACCCGAGCGGTGAGCATACGGGGGCAGCAGTGTGCACTGATTTTGCGCATTGTAAAGCATATAAAAAAATAGAAACAGCGCAAAAGCAATGGGGGAAAGACGCTAATAAATACAGCGAAAAAATAAAGCAGGCGATAGATGAAACGGCAGGGGAAATATTGACCTATAACGGTGAAGTTGCCCTTGCAGTTTTTCATTCTCAGTCAGGAGGGGGAAGAACGGAAAATTCCTCTGACGTGTGGGGCGGTGATGTTCCGTACCTTGTAAGTGTTGAAAGCCACGGAGAAGAAAATGCCCCCAACTTTTATTCCACCGCCGTATTCTCCTTTGAAGAATTTAAGGAAAAAATATTGTCACAAAACTCTGCGGCAAAGCTAAACTCTCCCGAGGATATAGGAAACAGTGAAACAAGTGAGGGCGGAAGTGTAAAAAGCATAACAATCGGAGGTGTAGCCTTTACGGGAAGAGAAATAAGAAGCCTTTTTAATCTTCGCAGCAGCTGCTTTAAGATTTTTGCAGACGAGGGAAATGTCAGGTTTGAAGTGACGGGATACGGTCACGGTGTGGGAATGAGTCAGTACGGCGCAAATACTATGGCAAAGGAAGGCTTTGATTATAAAAAAATTCTGACACATTATTACAGCGGAACGGAAATTGAAGGGGTTTAATAATCTGATTATACGGCAATAATACAAATGAGGAGTGTGAAGAGAATGAAAAATGCACGTGCGCTGCTTATTGCAACGATAGTAATAAGTGTTTTTTTACTTAGCTTTTTAATCGGACGGGCTACTGCACTGCGCAGTAAGGAAGAAAATTCTGCGGAAAATAAAATATATATGGGAACGGTAACAATCCCCAAAAAAGAGGAAAAGGAAGAATTGACCCCTGCCGCCGCAGAGGCAAAGGTTTTAGAGGAAAGCCAGACAGAAGAAACTGAAAAACCGCAAAAAAAGTCCCAGGTGCAGGAGAGTGTGCCGTCAAGACTTCCTTTTCCGTGCGGAGAAACTGTACTCAAGGGCTACAGTGAAACGGCAGTTTACTCTGAAACTATGGGAGACTGGCGTGCACATACGGGGATAGATTATGCCGCCGAAAAGGGGAGTGAGGTTCAAAGCGTGTGGGACGGCGTAGTTACACGTGTGTATAAGGACAAGCTTTGGGGAAGCTGTGTTGAAATCACTCATAGTGAAGATTTAAAAAGCGTGTATAAAAACCTTGCATCAAAAATTCCCGTCAAAAAAGGCGATAAGGTGAAAAAGGGACAAATGGTGGGCAAGGTCGGGAAAAGTGCCGCCGTTGAAAGCAGGGAAACGTCACATCTGCATTTTGAAATATGGCAAGGCGGAGTGGCAATAAACCCTGAGTCCTATGTGTATTAATGCAGTAAAAAAGTGAGTTGAAATTTTTATTTCAACTCACTTTTTACTATAAGATGTTATCGGTTAATCCATAACCTTTTGCAATTCTGTTTTTGTAATAATCCTCGTCCTTACTCTCGTCAACTAATACGTCTTCATCAAGGATTTCTTCCTCGTAGAGCTTATCCTCAGGTAAATCTGCCATTTCAGCATACTCACGGTCAATCATTCTGGAAAAAAGTTTTTCTGCGCCGTTTTTGTTCATAAGCAAACCTCCTTAATCAAGGATTATAGCCTCCGACTGTTCATTCTTTTTTACTACATCAGATGACGGTTTTTCATCCGCCGCAGGGGCAGACGGCTTTACAGAGGGTTGTGTCTGCGGTTTGGGTGCCGTTTGCGGTTTAGGCTGTGTCTGCGGCTTGGTGGTTGCATCCGGCTTTTTTGTATCATTAGATGCAGATGATGAGGGAGCTTTCTTTTCATCTTCGTCATCGTCAGTTGTCGATGGCTTTTTATCCTCTGTTTTGTCTTCCTTTTTAGAAGAAGGCTTAACGTCAAGGTCATCCTCCTTCATAAGAGCATCATCGCCAAGACTTTTATCCTCTTTATCTTCCTTAGTTTTTTCGGGGGCAGGAAGCTCCTCCTGCTCATAATCTTTTGCAAGGTCCTCATTCTTTTGTTCGTTTTTACTGTCTGTTACCTTAATTTCCTCTTCAATATTTTGAGGTGATGCAGTAAAAACTATGTACGAGCCGATAAAGAAAACAACAAAAACAAGCACAAATGCAAGAATTGTGATAAGTGCGCTCAGGGCATAATTCGTTTTCTTTTTAGCTTTCCTTTTAGGCTTGTGTGAAGCTTTTTTATCAGAAACGAAACGGTTTTCAACAAGCTGTTCAACTGTTTCATCGTCAAATTTTCTTTTTATTGCCTTTGTATCGTCCATTCTTTCAGCCATTATATTACCTCCGTAAGGATTAATCTCCTACTTCTATTATATCATTTTTATGAAGCAAGTAAAGATATTTTTCGATTATTTTGTTTTTGAATTTTTGTTTGAGTGCCATCTCATAGTAATAAAGTTGTTTTTGGTATCTTTCTGCGATTTCTGATGGGTCATCGTATGTATCGGTTTTGTAATCTACAAGAACGATGGTTTTTTCATCCTTCTGGAAATAGCAGTCAATAATACCCTGAACGCACAGTGTTTCATCCTCGGGAAGTGCGGGGGAAAGCTCCTTTGCACTGACGCTGATTACAAATGGCTCTTCACGGTAAAGCTTTGGGGCATTTTTCATCATAACGGCAAGGTCGCTTTTAATAAAATTCTGAAGCTTTTCAATGTGGAGTACGCTTGCCTCATCCTCTGAAAGAATACCTTTTTTAATAAGTGCATCCCTTTGTGCCTCAATATCGCCAACGCTGTAGTCAAGATACTGAAGCATTTTGTGATGTGCACTTCCGAAGAATGTGCCACTGTCTTCATTTTTGGAAAACCTCATTTCAGAAAGAGTAATTTTCTTTGATGACGGAGCACCGAGAAGGCTTATATTACCGCCCTCCGACGGGGCAAGGTTAATATCAAACGATTTAAGAAATGACACAGATGCCTTATTTGGAAGTGCGAGTGAAGCCTCGTAAGGATACTTAAAATCAAGCATCCTGCTTACTTCTTTATCCTCGCAAAATTCATCGGGCTGTTTGGCATAATCCTCGGCGTTGTTTTGCACCTCTTTGGGAGAAATTTGTGTAATACTCCAGCACTTATTTGCACCGTGTCCGTAGGCAAGTGCCAAAAGTGCACTGTAGCTGTTTGCGTTTAAAACTTCATTCTTTGTAAGCTTTTCCACCGCAGAGCAGGCCATTTTTTCAAAGGCATCGTAATCACGCAGTGTACATACGGCATAAAGCTTTTCCCTTGCACGGGTAAGTGCAACATAAAAAAGACGCATGTCCTCGGCGGCATCGCCCATTTTTGACATATGTAAAAGGGCGGTCTGCATCGGCGATTTGTACCTCGAGCGGAGTAGTGGATTTATCACATTCATACCGATTGCGCAGCGTGAATTAATTATAAGACCGCCTGCACCCGTAGTCGGTGCGTGGTATGGCTTTGCGCAGTTTGCAACAAAAACTACGGGAAATTCAAGTCCCTTTGATTTATGTATGCTCATAATACGGACAACGTCCATTTTTTCTGAAACAGCCTTTGCACCACTTACATTATCGGCAGTTTTTTTGATTTTCTGCACATAGTTTACAAAGTTAAATAAACCGCTGTAGCTTGAACGCTCAAACTCCTCCGCCTTTTCAAGAAGTAAGTCAAGATTTGCTCTGCGCATCTGACCGTCAGGGAAGGATAGTGCGTGGCTGTAAATATTGGTGTCTGTGTATATTCTGCGGATAATCGCCTCTACACTGATAAAGCCTGATGCCTTTCTCCAGGAGGAAAGACGGCGCATAAAATCAAGACATTTTTTGGTGAGAGCACTCTCGGTTTTATATTTACCGCTGCATATTCCGTAAAACGCATCGCAGAAGCTTTCCCTTGAACAAAGCTTTATTCTTAAAAGGTCGTTTTCATCAAACATAAACATAGGACTGCGCAGTGCACAGGCAAGCGGGATTTCACTTTGCGCATTGTCAATCAGCTTTAATATTTCAATTATCTGACCGACCTCGCTTGTTTCAAAAAGTCCGCTTCCGCCGTCTACATAGCAGGGAACGCCGTTTTGTGCAAATACCGCCTCGCACGTTTGTGCGGCAGAGCTTACAGAGCGCATAAGAACGGCTATGTCACTGTAGGCAATAGGGCGCACAGTGCCCTCGTCCTTATCAAAAATTTCCTTACCGCTTGCGACAAGTGTCTTTATTTGTCCTGCGATATATTCCATTTCGTTTTTAAGCTGATTTTCTGCATTGCCGTCCTTTTCGACAATAACAATTTCACATTTTTCGCCATCAAAGTTTTCGGGCATAAATTCAGCACCGTAATCAAGTCGATGCTCCCCTTTGTAATCAATACTGCAAACATCAGAGGTCATTATAACGTCAAAAACACTGTTAACACCTGAAATTACGCCCTTTGAACTGCGGAAATTCTTCGACAGAAAAATCTTGCGTTTTAAAGCATCTTCGTCAAAAAGCGACTCATCACACTTTTTCATAAAGATTGTAGGATCGGCATTACGAAAACCGTAAATGCTCTGTTTTACGTCGCCAACCATAAAGGTACGCCCCTTGCTTATGAGGGAGAACATCATATCCTGAAGCTCGTTTGAGTCCTGTGTTTCGTCTATATAGATTTCATCATATTTGTTTCGTATAGCCTCGCCTGTATCGGTGAGGTCTTGCCCGTTCTCTGAAATAATGGTAAGTGCAAGATGCTCGCAAGCAGAAAAGTCAATAATTCTGCGTGCAGTCATTTTTTCATAATAAATCTTACCTAAAAGCTTTGCCGCAGAGCACAATGCCTTTATCTGCGGATATAGCTGTGTGCGCAGTGACTCGCAATCGGAAAGGGAAAATTCAAGAAGGGCGGAAAGTGTATCGCCCACAACCTTTTTTACATTATCACGTGCAGTTTTTATACTGCCTGATAGCTCTTCATCACACCCACGCTTTTTCCCCTTTAATCTGCCGAAAATTTCCGTATTCATAAAGGCAGTACGAAGTGTGTCGTAATCGTCAAAGGAGGAGAGTGCGTCAAGCCTTTCTGCCTCCTCCAAAAGACACGTTTCATAACCTATACCGCCATTTTCCGAAACTTGGGCGGCGCTTTTAAGAGATAATACGCCGTTTTTTATTGTACTGATACATTCTGAAAATGCATATTCAAAAAACGGAGTTTTATTATAGGGAAGAAGGGATGGATTATACATATCCGCCATCTGGTCAAGCCACCTATCGGGGTATGCGGCAGATTGCGCCTTTTGATAAAGCTCTCTTATCATAGTGGAATAATCGCCGTTCCCACGAATGTTTTCTGTAAATTCACTGTCACGATTGTCATAGGCGCAGGCATTTGTAAGTGCATCAAAGCCAAGAAGGATAAAGGGAAGGTCATCGCCGAAATATTCCTCGCAAAGTGTTGCAAGGGCGAGATTTTCCTCGCTAAGCGCTGTGCCCCTGCTTTTTTCAAGCGCACAGTAAAGAGCATCAACTGTTTCCTCCAGTGCGGCAAGGCGAAGCAGGGAAAGCTCCCCGTTTTCCCCGATTGAAATATCGGAGGGAAGATTAACCTTGAAGAAATTCTGCTTTACAACGTCATAGCAGAAGGAGTCAATTGTACATATTTTGGCACTTCCCAAAAGAGAAAGCTGCCCCTTAAGGTAATCACGTTCTTCCTTGCTTTCTGCATCCTTTGCGGCACTGCGCAGTGATGCAGCAATTCGCTCCTTCATTTCTGCGGCGGCGGCCTTTGTAAAGGTAACTATAAGAAGCTTTTCAACAGAAACGGGGGAGGAGGTGTTTTTTATACGCTCAATTATTCTTGTTGTAAGCACCTGTGTTTTTCCGCTTCCTGCGGCGGCACTTACAACTATATTGGAAGGCTTGGCAAATATTGATTTTTCCTGGTCAATTGTCCATTTCATATCAAATGTCACCCTCCTCTAAAACAGCCCATACTTCGTCGTCCTTGAGCTTTTCATTATCACGTATACTGCAACCTGCGAAGGACTTTTCAAATCGGCAAAGATGCTTATACTCACACCAGTCACACGCATCAGCGGTGCACTCTATGGGGAATTTACCGCTGTAAATATCCTCGGCGGTGTTTTTTATGACCTTATCGAGATGTCTGAACATTGCATTGAAATTTTTTGCCGTTGCAGTCTTTTTTGATTTAAGGGTTTCTGTACCGCCCATACGCTCTGCCATATCATTTTCGGAGAGCACAATACCGCTCATCCTACGCTGCTCAAACCTTTTTTGAAGTATT
>JAZRQT010000122.1:0-5174 GCA_045650105.1 Clostridia bacterium
GGAACAAACGGTATAGGTAAATCAACCTTGATGAAAACCCTTTTAGGTATTATTCCGCCATATGGGGGAAGTGTAAACCGTGACCAGTTTCTCAAGGAGGGTTATTTTGAGCAGGAAGAAGTTTCAAGTGACAAAACTGCGCTTAATGAGATATGGGACGAATATCCTGCAATGACAAACGCAGAGGTTCGGGCGGCACTTGCCAAGTGCGGACTTACCACAGAGCATATCACATCGCAGATGAAGGTTCTTTCAGGCGGTGAAAATGCAAAGGTAAGGCTTTGCAGACTAATGCTGAGGGAAGTTAATCTTTTAGTGCTTGACGAGCCGACAAACCATCTTGATGTTATGGCAAAGGAAGAGCTTAAAAAGGCAGTTTCAGAATTTCGCGGAACAGTTCTTCTTGTAAGCCACGAGCCTGAGTTCTATGAGGGCGTAGTGGATGAAGTTATAAACCTGGAAAACGTATCAAATAAGTGTATATGAAGGGACAACGATGATGAAGACAGAAAAGAATATATTAATTGCATTCATTTTAAATTTTGTGTTTTCAGTTTTTGAATTTATAGGCGGGGCACTTACGGGAAGTGTTGCGATTATCTCTGATGCCGTGCACGATATTGGTGATGCTTTGAGTATTGGCATTTCCTACTTCTTAGAAAGGAAAAGTAAAAAACAGCCTGACGAAATATATACCTACGGCTATGCAAGATTTTCCGTTCTGGGAAGTCTGATTACAACTGTTATTCTGTTATTTGGGTCACTTGCCGTTATATACAATGCAATTATAAGAATATTTAACCCTACTGAGATTAATTATAACGGAATGATAGTTTTTGCAATTATCGGTGTAATTGTAAATTTTGTTGCAGCCTTTTTTACAAGAGAGGGGGACTCCCTGAATCAAAAGGCGGTTAATCTTCATATGCTTGAAGATGTGCTTGGCTGGGCTATAGTTTTAATATGTGCAATAATTATGCGCTTTACAGATAACTCTATTTTAGACCCGCTTATGTCAATTGGTGTGTCGCTTTATATCTTTGTAAATGCAATAAAGAATTTAAAACAGATAGAAAATCTTTTTCTTGAAAAAATCCCCACTGACGTTAGTATTAAGGAAATTAAAGAACACGTGCTTCAGATAGAGGGGGTCCAGGATGTTCACCATATCCATATATGGAGTATGGACGGCTATAATAATTATGCAACGATGCATATTGTTACCGAAAAAGAGTCTTCCGAAATCAAAAAAGAAATAAGGGAAGAGCTAAAGGAGCATCATATACAGCACGTTACACTGGAGTTTGAAGGTGTTAATGAGGATTGTCACTGCGAGAATTGTCATATTGAGCACTGTGAAAACCACCATCATCACCACCACCATCATCATTAAAGGGGAAATACAATGAAAGCAAAAATTGATGCAAAGGCTTTTTATGAAAAGCTTTATAAAATCCTTGGCGATGTATCGCCGCTTGAGATAGATTGTGGAAAACTATGTAATGGTGCGTGCTGCAGTGTTACTGATGAAATAACGGGGATGTACCTTTTTCCGTATGAAAATGTGATGTACACTGATATGCCCGAGTGGGGAGCGCTATATGATATAGATTTTACATATGACGGAGGAAAAAGTGTTGACCTTTTTACCTGCACAGGGCAGTGCGACAGGGAAAAACGTCCTCTTTCGTGCAGGATATTTCCGCTTAGCCCGTATGCCCACCGCAATGAAAAGCTTAAAATAGTGATGGATATGAGAGGGAAGGGAATGTGCCCGCTTGCCACTGCGATGAAGGTTGAGGATTTATCACCGCAGTTTGTAGAAAAGGTAACAGAGGCAATGGAGCTTTGTATGCACGTTAAAGAAACACGTGAATTTATATATGCACTTACAGAGGAACTTGACAAGATTGTTTTATGAAAGAGAGGGAATTTATGAGCAGTTGTTATTTTGCAATTATTGACCTTGGCTCCAATTCTGTCAGAATGAGCGTGAACGAGCTTGAAAAAAACGGAAGCTGGAGGGTAGTTGAAAAGCTACGATCTACAGTGCGGCTGAGTGAGGGGATGAGTAATGATAATTTCCTCAAGGAAGAGCCGATGGCACGTGTTATCGAAACAGTGAAGACCTTTTGTGATAAGGCAAGGGAGTATAAATGCGTATCCATTGCCGCAATAGCAACGGCGGCGCTGAGAAATGCGGCGAATAAGGAGCTTTTTATTGAGCGTGTTAAAAGAAAGGCAGGAATTGAGTTTGAAATAATCAGCGGCGAGGATGAGGCGTATTTCAGCTATCTTGCCGTGCGTGAAACGATAGGCATAAAGGACGGTGTGATTTTTGATACGGGCGGCGGAAGTACGGAAATTACCCTCGTTAAAAATTCATCTGTAGTTCACAGTATAAGTCTGCCACTCGGTGCAGTTGTAATGACGGAAAAGATGGCTCATAAATCTAATATGCAGCTTTATAAATACGTTATGTCGTATATAGGCGGTATAGACTGGCTTGATGAGTGTGAGTCACTCCCCGTATATGGTATAGGCGGAAGTGCACGTACAATGGCATCCCTTTATAAAAAAGGAGCGGTAAGCAGCACCGAGCTTGACGGAATGAAAATTCCCTACGGAGCGATTGCGAAAATTTATGAAAATATATATAACACCGCCCCTGAAAAACGTAAGTGTATTAAAGGAATGGATATATCACGTGCCGATATAATTCTTGCAGGGGTGACACCTGCGAAGGTACTTATGGATATGATTGGAAGCCCGAGTCTGTATATTTGCGCATCAGGAGTAAAAGAGGGCGTATTTTTCAGAATGAAGGAAGAAATGCAAAAATGAGTTTGAATGTTGTTTTGGTTGAGCCTGAAATCCCGCAGAATACAGGAAATATTGTGCGCACGTGTGCCGCGACTGGGACAAGGCTTCATATTGTAAAGCCGATGGGCTTTGAAATTGATGATAAAAAGTTAAAAAGGGCAGGTCTTGATTACTGGCACTTCCTCAATATTCAGTATTATGAGGGGCTTGATGACTTTTTTGAAAAAAATAGCGGAGGACGGTTTTTTTACCTTAGCTCCAAGGCACCTGCATCTTATACGGAGGTAGAGTATCAGGATAATGATTTTCTGCTTTTTGGAAAGGAAACAAAGGGACTTCCCGAAAAGATTTTAATTGATAATCCCGAACGTGCAGTGCGTATACCCATGATAAGCAGTGCAAGATGTCTTAACCTTTCAAACAGTGTTGCAATAGTTGTTTATGAGGCACTGAGACAGAATGAATTTAAGGCGCTGACAAAAGAATCTGATTACTTATACGGAATAATAGACTAAAAAATATTTGACACTCTTCATTTTAAGGATGCAGGGAGTTGATAAAAAACAAGAGGACTTTTCCTGGGTGAAGTGCGCAGAAAAAGGAGGGAGCAGAAATGAGATTTATAAAAAAGGTATTTAGCCTTGTTTTACTTATAATATTTATTGCAGTGGCAATTGTAGCCGCACTCGGCTACGGAAAGTACAAGCAGGCGGTAGGCTTACTGCCAATTCAGACGGCTGCAAAAAATATCAGAAGTGATGATAGCTTTACTCCAATTGATGAGATTTCGCCGACATTTACGGATGCTATGGTGGCAGTTGAGGACAGACGGTTTTACAAGCATAAGGGTGTTGATATAATAGGTATAGGAAGAGCAATTAAAACAAATATTGAAAAACGCTCCCTTTCAGAGGGGGGTAGCTGTATTACACAGCAGCTTGCAAAAAACATTTATTTTATGCACGATAGTTCCATCAGCCGCAAAGTGGCAGAGGTTATGATTGCACTTAACCTTGAAAAGGAATTTTCAAAAGAGGAAATTCTGGAGCTTTACTTTAATGTTATTTACTACGGAAGCGGTTATTATAATATAGCTGATGCGTGCGAGGGATATTTTGGGAAAACGCCGTCAACAATTACCGATTATGAGGCAACGCTCCTTGCAGGAATACCCAATGCACCGTCTGTATATTCGCTTGATAACAACCCTGACCTTGCAAAAAAGAGACAGAAAACAGTTGTTAAAGCGATGGTTGATATGAAATATATGACAAAGGAATGGGCACAGGAGCTAATTGAGATGCAATAGAGGGAGGATAATATCCGCCCCTACGAGGTGAAAAATTATGGATAAATATAATATAACGGGGATGAGCTGTGCGGCGTGCAGTGCACGTGTGGAAAAGGCAGTATCACAGCTTGAGGGTGTTACAAGCTGCAGTGTAAATCTGCTCACAAACTCAATGATAGTAGAGGGAGTAGCAGATGAACACACGATTATTGCCGCAGTAAATGATGCAGGCTACGGCGCAAGCCACGTCGGGGAGAAGCGCAGTGAAAATTCAAATGAAGATTTGGAAGGAAGCTTCGAACTTAAAAAAATGAAAGCACGTCTTATTTCCTCGGTAATATTTCTGGGTTTACTGATGTATTTTTCAATGGGGCAAATGTTTTTCGGTATTGAATACGTTGGAATATTCAGGGATAATATTATTGCCGTGGGAATTGTGCAGATGCTTCTTTCGGGCGTTATATTAGTAATAAATCAGAAGTTTTTTATCAGTGCGTATAAAAGCACGCTTCACCGTGCGCCCAATATGGATGTTTTGGTAAGCCTTGGCTCGGCGGCGTCATTTATATACAGTGTGTATGCACTTTTTATGGTGGCGGATGCGCATATGAAGGGCGATATGGTCTTAGCACATTCATATATGCACGAATTTTATTTTGAAAGTGCGGCAATGATTCTTACCCTGATAACTGTGGGAAAAATGCTTGAAGCATATTCAAAGGGAAAAACGACGAATGCAATAAAAAGCCTGATGGATTTGGCACCGAAAACGGCAACCGTCATTCGTGATGGGAAAGAAATTGTAATTTCGGCAAATGATGTTACAGAGGGGGACATATTTATTGTGCTTCCCGGAAAAAGCATTCCTGCCGACGGCATTGTAATTGAGGGTAAAAGCAGTGTGAATGAAGCGGCACTGACAGGTGAAAGTCTGCCCGCAGATAAAAAGGAGGGTGACAGAGTATCGGCGGCAACAATAAATCAGTCGGGATTTTTAAAATGCCGTGCTACTAATGTGGGTAGTGATACAACTCTTTCAAAAATTATACAGATGGTAAGC
>JAZRQT010000123.1:0-9275 GCA_045650105.1 Clostridia bacterium
TATATTGCAATGCCCAAGCCCAATATGTATCAATCTCTGCATACAACGGTAATAGGCCCTGACGGTCAGCCGTTTGAAATACAGATAAGAACCTGGGATATGCACCGTGTTGCAGAGCGTGGTGTTGCGGCGCACTGGAAATATAAAGAGGGCAAGGCGGGCGATAAAGAAAACCTTGAGTGGGTAAACAGACTTCTTGAAATTCAGAGCGAGGCGGTTGACCCCGAGGACTTTATGCGAATGCTCAAAATAGATATGTTTGCCGATGAGGTGTTTGTATTTACGCCAAGAGGTGACGTTATAGGTCTTCCCGCAGGGGCAACGCCGATTGACTTTGCATTTTATATCCATTCGGCAGTTGGCTATAAAATGACGGGGGCAAAGGTTAACTCCAAAATTGTAAACCTTGATTATAAGCTGCAAAACGGCGATATTGTAGAGGTAATAACCTCCGGCGCAGGCAAAGGACCGAGTATGGACTGGCTGAAAATTGTCAAGACAAGTACTGCACGCAGTAAGATAAACTCCTGGTTTAAGAAGGAAAACCGTGAAATTAATATAGAGCGTGGCAGAAATGCCGTTGAAAACGAATTTAAAAGAGTTGGAATATCGCAGTCTGACCTTTTCCAGAGCAAATATCTTGATCCGATGTTAAAGCGATACGGCTTTGCAAATGTGGAGGAAATGTATGCGGCAATCGGCTTTGGCGGAATAACTGCGGCAAAGGTAGTTACAAGACTTCGTGACAGCTACCAAAGTGACCATAAGGAAACCGAAGTAATAACTGAAATATCGCCTAAACCAAATACTCACAAAACGCATAAGGGTGACAGTGGTATTGAGGTGCGTGGTGTTGATAACTGTCTGGTAAGACTTTCGCGTTGCTGTAATCCCGTACCGGGTGATGAAATTATCGGTTTTATCACAAAGGGAAGAGGTGTCAGCGTACACAGATGCGACTGTATAAATGTGCAGGCAGATAAAATGACAGATGAAATGCGTGCACGTATGATAGAATGCAGCTGGCTTGATGATATTTCTACAGCCTTCCATACAGAGCTTAGCATTGAATGTACAAACCGTAGCGGAATACTTGCTGATGTTATTGCAGTGGTATCGGAGCAGAAGATAAACCTTATTGCGGCAAATGCACGTCCGCTTAAGGATAGAACGGCGCTTATCGATATTACGATTGATGTAACGGGCAAGGAAGAAATTGACAGTATTATAAGAAAGCTTCACCGTGTACCCGGTGTATATGAAATCAAGAGAACGGTGCAGTAATAAACGGAGAGAAATAAATGGATATACAGACTGTTGTTGTCGGCACATTGGAGGAGAACTGCTATATACTTACCCATAATGGTGAGGCGGCAGTAATTGACCCCGGTGCGCAGGCAGATGTTATTATAAAGAAAATTGAAGAAAGCAAAGCAAAAATCAAAATGATACTCCTGACACATGGCCATTTTGACCATGTCGGAGCAGTCAGTGCTCTTGCACGATACAGCGGTGCGCCTGTGTATATACATACGCAGGACGCGATTATGCTTCGTGACAACAGTAAAAACCTCGGTTTTACGATGATGGAAGAGATTGAGCCATACAGTGGAGAAATCCCCCTTTCAGGCGGAGAGGTTTTAAATTTAGGAGGAAAAGAAATCAAGGTACACCATACCCCCGGGCACAGCAAAGGGTGTGTGTGCTATGAGTGCGAAGAAAACCTTTTTGGCGGAGATTTGCTTTTTAAGGGAAGTATAGGTAAATTTGACCGAAGCGAGCTTCGTACACATATGAACTCCCTTAAATACGTTATGGATAATTTTGATGATTGTGTAAAGGTTTATCCGGGGCACGGAGAGGCAACCACAATAGGCGAGGAAAGGGTTAGTAATCCGTATATTCTGCATCATATTAGGACTGATAATTAATGGAAATTATTACACAGGGACACACGTTTGAAGATGCCGTAAGACAGATTTTACAACTGTTTTTTGACCTTAACGCATCTTTTACAGTAAATTCCCGACTTTATAATGAAAAAGACACATATAAAGCGATTACGAAAATCACCCTCGGCGAACAATACGCTGAGGGTGAAGTCGAAATGACGGATAATTCACCCGATAGAAGAAAACTAAGTGATTTAGTGAAAAAATCGGTGTTTTTTGCGTGCAAAAAGCTTTCATCAATGCCTGCGCCGTGGGGTATTTCTACGGGAATAAGACCTGCAAAAACGGCGAGAATGATGCTTGATGAAAATAAGTCTGATAAGGAAATTCTTTCCTATATGGAAAAAGAATTTCTTGTCACGGAGAAAAAGGCACAGCTTTCCCTTGATGTAGCAAAAAAGGAAAAGATACTTCTTGAAAAGCGGGCGCAAAATGCAGTAAGTCTTTATATAGGAATTCCCTTTTGCCCGACAAGGTGTGCGTACTGTTCCTTTATATCTCAGGCAATGGCGCATAATCAAAAATTTGTAGCTCCATATGTAGAGGCACTTATTAAAGAAATTGAGCATACAGCTGTTATGGCTGAGGCGCTCGGCTGCAGTGTGGAAACGATCTACTTTGGCGGAGGAACTCCAACAACGCTTTCGCCGCAAAACCTTGAAAAGCTGATTAAAAGAGTTAAAGAGTGCTTTGATATATCCACATTGCGTGAATTCACCGTTGAGGCTGGGCGCCCCGATACATTTACGGATGAAATGCTTTCTATGCTCGATACAAACGGTGTTAACCGTATCAGTATTAATCCGCAGACAATGAACGAAGAAACGCTGAAGGCAATCGGCAGACGTCATAGTGTACAAGATACTGTAAGGGCGTTTGAAATGGCAAAAAAGTATCCGTCGCTTAGTATAAATGCCGATATTATTGCAGGTCTTCCGGGGGAGGACACCAAAGCCTTTGAAAAAACTGTTAAAGACGTATGTGCCCTTTCACCTGATGCGGTGACGGTGCATACAATGTATCTTAAGCGTGCGGCACGCCTGATTGGTGATTTTGAAAAACTGCGCTTTGCGAGCAATACTGCAGATATGGTAGAGTTTGCATATGATTTCCTGAAAAAAGAGGGGCTTTCACCCTATTATCTGTATAAGCAGAAAAACACGCTTGGAAATCTTGAAAATACAGGATTTTCACGTGAAGGACACGAAAGCCTTTATAATATATATATTATGGAGGAAATTCAGACAATCCTCGCTCTCGGCGGCGGCGCATCAACAAAAATGGTGCGTGGCGACAGAATTGAAAGAGTTTTTAATCCTAAAGAGGCTGCTGATTATATTAACCGAATTGATGAAATAATAGAGAAGAAGAAAAATGCACTTGAATTTTTGAGGTGATATAAATGACTGCTTTTACCTACGACAAAAAGAATACAGTTGTAAGCGGGAAAATTACTCTTGGTGAATATATAAAGAGCATCAAAATGGAAAAAAGCGTCCTTTCCTGCAAGGTTAATAATATTATACAGGATAAGGATTATGTGATAAGAGAAAATGATTTTGTAGAGCCGATCACTATAGAAAATGATGAGGGATATCTTATTTATAAAGAAACCCTTATTCTTGTTTTACTCAACGCAGCGGAGCAGATTGAAGGGTGTAATGCCCTCTTTATAAGGCAATCTGTAAATAAGTCGACTTATTTTGAAATAGAGGCAGAAGACGAAAACAAGGAACTTCTTGCACAAAAGATTAAAGAAAAAATGCGCAGCATTATAGGAGAAGATAATCCTATGATGCAGGTAGAGGTTAAAAAGGCGGCTGCAGCAGAAATTTTTGCATCCTGCGGTGACAGTAAGCGTGCAGGGGAGATAGAGATGCTTCCCATAGAGAAAATAAGGCTGTGCAAAACTGCGAAAAGATACCATATTATGTATCAGCCGCTTGCCTACAGTTTGCGCAGCGTGGAAAAGTTTGAAATAAGGGTATATGATGACGGATTTTTACTGAAATATCCCACAAACTATACTATTGATAAAATTACTGAAATTAAATCGGGTGAAAAAGTACATCGTGCAATTGAAGATTACCGTGACTGGATAACAACTATCGGTGCGGCGGATATATTCAGCCTTAATAAATATATTCGTGACAAAAAGGGGACGGAGCTTATAAATCTTTCTGAAGGCTTGCACGAAAAGCGTATAAGCAGTATTGCAGACAGAATAAAGGAAAACCCCGATATAAAGATAATACTGATTGCAGGTCCGTCGGCATCGGGAAAAACGACGTTTGCAAACAGACTTTGTCTGCACCTTAAAATCAATCATATTGAGCCTGTCGTGATTTCACTTGATGACTATTATGTTGATGATGAGCGTATGCCCCGTGACGAAAAAGGGGAAATGGATTTTGAATGTGTGGAGTCCATTGACTATAAGCTTTTTAATGAGCATCTTTCACGCCTTGCAAAAGGGGAGAGTGTTTCTATCCCTAAATATGATTTTAATATCAGAAAACGTGTAGAGGGAAAAACTATTTCTCTTAAAGAAGGGCAGATTATAATTGCGGAGGGAATACACGCACTCAACGAGCTTCTTACAAGCAAGGTTGAAAGAAAGAACAAGTATAAAATATATCTTAGCGCACTGACAAGTCTGTGCCTTGATGAATATAATGCGTTTTCACCAACTGATAACCGTCTTTTGCGCAGAATGGTACGTGATGCCGCATATAGAAATACGAGTGCGGAAGGTACGTTCAAGTTGTGGGGAAGTGTTCGCAGAGGTGAGAGGGAATATATTTTCCCGTTTGAGAGTGAGGCAGATCAGGTATTTAATTCATCGCTTGTTTACGAGCTTGCAGTGCTTAAAAAACCTGCGATGGAGCTTCTTATGAATATAGATGAAAAAAGTGAGTATTACAGCCGTGCAAGGAGGCTTATACAGCTTTTATCCTATTTTGAAGAAATGGACACGTACGCAGTGCCCCCAACGTCTATAATACGTGAATTTATCGGGGGAAGCACGATTGTGCATTAAAAAGGGAGGAATATAGCAAATGAGCTACATTGCAAATAAAAACAGATATAACCAAATGGAATATAACCACTGTGGAGAAAGCGGGCTCAAACTTCCTGCAGTATCGCTTGGGTTATGGCATAATTTCGGGGATAATTCTGACTATAACAATATGTGTGAAATGTGCTATACTGCGTTTGATAACGGCATAACGCATTTTGACCTGGCAAATAATTATGGTCCTGAGGCGGGAAGTGCCGAAAGGAATTTTGGCAAAATTCTAAATGAAAATATGAAAAATTACCGTGATGAAATGGTTATCAGCACTAAGGCAGGATATTATATGTGGCCAGGTCCGTACGGAGATTTTGGAAGTAAAAAGTATCTGTGCGCAAGTATAGACCAGAGCCTGAAAAGAATGAATATTGATTACGTAGATATATTTTATCATCACAGAATGGATAAAAATACACCGCTTTATGAAACAATGTGGGCGCTTGCACAAATTGTAAAAAGCGGTAAGGCGCTTTATATAGGTCTTTCCAATTATGACGGAGAAACTATGAAAGAAGCGGCGAAAATATTAAATGAGCTTCATTGCCCGTTCATAATAAATCAGAACAGATATTCAATACTTGACAGAACTGCAGAAAAGAACGGAATAATTGAGGAAGCGATATCACTTAAAAAAGGAATGATTATATTCAGTCCGCTTGCGCAGGGATTACTCACTGAAAGGTACCTTAAGGGAATTCCAAATGACAGCAGAGTGCGCACAGATGGTAGGTTTCTTAATGAAAACTCAATTTCAGAGGATGTTTTGAAAAAGATTGAAAAGCTCAATAATCTGGCAGAGGAGAGAGGACAAACCCTTGCGCAGATGGCTCTTTCGTGGGTATACAGTAAGGAAGGAATTACAAGTGTTCTTATCGGGGCATCAAAGCCACAGCAAATTTTGGAAAATATAAAAATGTCAGAGAAAAAAGTATTTAGCTGGGAAGAGCTTGATATGATTGATGGGATTGTTCTCTGAGATAGATAACGGGGAGTAAAATGAACAAAGAATATATTGAAAGGGAGCTTATTTATAAGCTCCCGAAAATAGATTTATATGAATGTGTAAATTCCACCAACACTCTTATGAAAGAGCTTGCAAAGGAGGGCGTACCGGAATTTAGCGTAATAATTGCCGAGCAGCAAAGCGGAGGACGGGGAAGGCTTGGACGTACCTTTCATTCGCCAAAGGGGAGCGGAGTGTATATGAGTATTCTTCTGCGGCCAGGGGAAAGGTTAAACCCGCTTTATATTACAACATATGCCGCAGTATGCTGCGCACGTGCTTTTGAAAAGCTTGTTAATAAAAAGACATACATAAAATGGGTTAATGATATCTATGTTGACGGTAAAAAGGTCTGCGGAATATTAACGGAATCCTCGCTTGGGGAAAACGGATATGCTATTTTGGGAATAGGCGTAAATGTAACAGTTCCAGACGGAGGTTTCCCCGACGATATTAAGGACAGGGCAGGTGCACTTTTTGAAAAAGAAAAAGAGCATATGCGTGAGAACGTCGTTGTGCAGATACTTAATGAGTTTATAACTGCTTACAACAAATGCGAAAAAGTTGAAATTTTGAACCAATACAGACAAAAGTCCCTTGTAACAGGTAAACGTATTGATATTATTGAAAATGATACAGTAGAGCAAGCAACTGCCGTAGGGATTGATGATGAATTTGCACTCATAGTAAAAAAGGACGACGGAAAGCTTTGTACACTAAATTCAGGTGATGTAAGTATAGTAATTTAAAGAAAAACGTGAATTTATGGAGATGAAATAAATATGAATAGTACAATAAGGATTATGACAGAAATAGATAAATCTACTGTCCTTGAAATGATGCGGGTGTTTTACACTTCACCTGCAGTATTTACTGATGGTTCAGAGGAAATTTTTTTGAGCGATATAGAAAATTGCATTAATGACAATCCTTATTTAGAAGGGTATATCATTGAAAATTCAAAAGATATACAAGGGTATGCGATGATTGCAAAAAGCTTTTCCACCGAATTTGGAAAGCAGTGCATTTGGATTGAGGATATATATATTAAAGATGAGTACAGAGGGTCAGGTCTTGGTAAAATGCTTATGGATTTTATCACAAAAAAATATACTGATTGCATTTTTCGATTGGAAGTAGAAGAAGAAAATGAGAGAGCTGTTAAATTGTATGAAAAATGCGGATTTACAGTTTTACCATATATGGAAATGAAAAAATAAGCATACAAATCAAAATCATTTAATTGCTTGTTCCTGACTTGACATGAGTTTTCACTAAAAAGGTTTGCATCTAAACCTTATGTGTCGCAATATAAAGAATGTCGAATATTGTCGAACGTAAAAAGCCTCCCTTGCCTAAAGGGAGGGGGACCACCGGAGGTGGTGGAGGGATATATGGATAGAAAACATAATACTGACTTAACAAATAACGCAAGAACTTTGCGTAAAAATATGACAAAAGAAGAACGACACCTTTGGTATGATTTCTTAAGAAGTTATCCTGTAAAATTTACGAGACAAAAAGTGTTAGGTAAATATATAGCAGACTTCTATTGTGCAAAGGCAAATCTTGTTATTGAATTAGATGGTTCTCAGCACTATGAGGATGACAGTCTTATAAATGACGAAAAGAGAACTGCGTATTTAGAACAATACGGAATAACAGTAATAAGAATATTAAATCTTGATGTTTTAAAAAACTTTGAGGGAGTTTGTATGTATATTGATAATGAGGTAAAACAATCCCTCAGTCAACTTCGTTGACAGCTCCCTTTACACAAGGGAGCCTTTGAAAGGAGTACGGTTATGAATTTTACTACTTGGTTTGTAATTGCCATTGCAATAATAGTTCCAGTAGCAACATTTATTTTTCACAATAAGGAATGATTTTTAGTTCTGTCTTGACACGAGCATGATGAGGTGATTATTATAAACTCAAACATACAAAAAACGCTGATTTCAATGGGTGAAGAAGAATACAGAGAATTTAGCTCCAAGCTTATGCCGACAGTTGATAAAAGTAAAGTAATAGGCATACGCACCCCAAACCTCAGAAAATATGCGAAAGGTCTTGAAAATTATGAGGAATTTTTAACAAAGCTTCCGCATGAATATTTTGAGGAAAACAATCTTCACGCTTTTTTAATTGAAAGAGAGCGGGATTTTGATAGTTGTATAGAAAAGCTTGATGCGTTTTTGCCTTATGTAGACAATTGGGCAACTTGTGACAGTATGAAGCCAAAGGTGCTGAAAAAAGAGCCGCAGAAGCTTTTAAAGCATATAAAAAGGTGGCTAAACTCAAAGGATGTTTATGCAGTAAGATATGCAATCAACCTTTTGATGAGCTTTTATCTTGATGAGAATTTTGATGAAAGCTACCTTGCGATTGTTAAAAATGTCAGGTCGGAGGAGTATTACATCAATATGATGCGGGCGTGGTACTTTGCAACTGCCCTGGCTAAACGCTACGAAGAAACTTTGCCGTATTTAGAAAATAAAGCGCTTGATACCTGGACACATAATAAAACTATACAAAAGGCGGTTGAAAGCTTCAGGATTTCAAAAGAACATAAAGAGTATTTAAGAACTCTGAAAATACCGAAGAAAAAATAGCAAAAAAAGACGTTCCTGCGAACGTCTTTTTTGCCGTTGAAACTATGTTTGCATAGAGTGGGTATGATATGAGTGCAGGCTCAGCCTGCTTTTTACGCTTGTTTAATTGCTGTTTCGAGGGCAATTTCCATCATATCGGTAAATGATGTCTGCCTTTCCTCGGCGGAGGTTTGTGCGCCTGTAATGATGTTATCGGAGATTGTAAGTATTGCAAGTGCGTTCTTATTTGCACGTGCAGCATTCATATAAAGCGCCGCCGCCTCCATTTCAATACATTTAATACCCATCTGCCGCCATTTTTCGTTAGCAGTGGTATCTGCACTGTAGAAGGTGTCTGACGAAAGAACATTGCCGATATGGCACACTGCACCTTTATTTACTGCAATATCGTGTGCATCCCTTAAAAGGGTGTATGATGCCGTTGCAGAGAATGTGCCGCTAAGATTATACTGTGATGCAAAGGCAGAGTTTGTTGATGCGCCTATTGCAAGAACAATATCACGGATATTGATGTTTTCATCAAGTGCACCTGCCGTACCAACACGTATTATATTATCAACGTCAAAGAAATTATAAAGCTCATAACTGTAAATGCCGATTGACGGCATACCCATACCGCTTGCCATAACGGT
>JAZRQT010000124.1:0-4564 GCA_045650105.1 Clostridia bacterium
ACGACAATTTTCTTAAAGAAAGTTGCCGTTTCTTTTTGTACTTTTCTCTCTTCACTCTTCTCTCTTCGTTTTTCTCTAAAATTGTCGTTTTCAGATAAGAAATAAAAGAGAATAGAGAAGAGAAAAGGTAGTTTTGCTCCGCAAAACATTTATTTATATGTCATCTAAACCATTCGACAGTCCAGGCTGAGCGATTAATATCGCTCAGCCTATTTTTATCTCTTCCCTTTCGGGCATACCTTCATACATACTCCGCACACGGCGCCTCGACCGATATGTTTAAATTTATCCTTCATATAGTCGCTGCACGCCTTTGCATCAAAAATATCTTCACGGGTCATTCCCTCACAGTAATTGACATTTTTTATTGCCATTGCGCCACAGTGCCTTGCACATATTCCGCAATCACCGCACTGCGATTTTTGCGGCAAACACACCGTATTTATCGGTGCATCGGTAAACACCGTGCCGAGCCTTACCCTTGGCCCGTACTTTTCTGATATAAAAAGTGCACTTTTTCCGATATAACCAAGACCTGCACGTACTGCCGCCTTTTTATGCGGAAAAAGCCCTGCAAGACCTTCTATAGACTGACTTGCGGGAATTGCTGCCGCCTTGTAACCATTGTGTGCAAGTGCCATCACAAGCTGCAGCGATACAGAATCTATATATGCATTCATAGTTCGGTAGTGCTGAAAATATGTATGTGTGGGCGCTCCTTCAATCTGCTCTACCACAGCGTCAGAAAGTCTGAAAACCATCGACACTGCATTCTCAAGTCCCTCAAATGGCGTGTCGGTGCATTTTGCAAAGCCTATATCCGAAACAAACCGCTGTGCTAAAAATTCATTTATAAAATCGTTCATACAAAGCTCACCCCATACATATTCACCGGAGATTTATATGTTAAAGTTATCATATTTTTTCTTTTATGTCAACAAAAAAGACAGTTGGAAAAATCCTACTGCCTTTTTTGTGTTTTTAATGTGAATGTGCTCTCGTTTCCTTCACAGGAAGCTTTTCCTTGAAAAGCAGTGTAATGCACCAAAGCCCTGCAAGACCGATTACAGTATAAATAATTCTGCTGAGAACGGCTGTCTGACCTCCGCAAAGAAGTGCAACAAGGTCAACACCGAAAAGTCCTATAGAGCCCCAGTTAACAGCACCGAGTATAGCTAATACCAAAGCTGTATTATCCATTAAAATCACTCCTTCACTGTCATTATAGTCATATTTACGAAGTTTTATTCATATTTTAAATTTTTCGAACAAATGTTTGCATTTTAATAAATTTTGTGATATACTATTTACTAAAGGAATGTGATTTCTATGTATTGTTGTTTTACGGGGCATCGTCCCGAATCTCTTAAAATAGCATTTGACGAGGGTAGCCCTCGATTTCAGGCACTTAAATGTGTAATTTCAGATATAATTGACCAGGCGATAAGCGATGGCTATACAGACTTTTACTGCGGAATGGCACGTGGGATAGATATGCTGTGCGGTTCACTGGTACTTGATAAGGCAAAAGATAATCCCTTACTTCATCTGCACGCCGTTCTCCCCTGCCCTAATCAGTGCGATGGCTGGAGTGAAAAGGATATAAAAACATATGAGGAAATTTTATCCCGGTGCACCACCAAGACTGTAATGAGTCCGTTTTATTCACGTGAATGTATGCTTGCACGAAACCGTTTTATGGTGGATAATTCAGGGCGTACCATTGCCGTATGGAACGGCTTTTACCGTGGCGGCACGGCATATACGGTGCGCTACGCAAAAAAGCAGATGAAAGAAATTTTCCTGATAAGACCTAATGACTTATCCGTTAGTGTAATATAACGAAAAAAGATAGCAAAATTGCTATCTTTTTTTATATTATCAAAAATTATCCTTTATATAATCACACGCCGCCAGTGCCGCTACTGCACCGTCTGCTGCGGCAGTGGATACCTGCCTGATTTTTTTACTGCGGCAATCTCCCGCAACAAAAATTCCGTCTGTCTTTGAAAGACATTCCTCCGTTGAAGCTGCATATCCACGCTCGTCAAGATTAAGAACATTGGCAAAGCTTTCATTTTGAGGAATTAATCCTATTGCAATAAACATACCGACAAGGGAAAGACTCTGTGTTTTTCCTGTGGCGGTTTCCTTTATCACGATACCTTCGAGTTCACCCTCACCCAAAAGCTCCTCAACAATACTGCCCGTTATTACCTCAACATTTTCCTTTTTTTCAAGCTGCTTAGAAAGCTTATCCTCACCCGTAAGGTAATCAAGGTTTTGAATTACATAGACCTTTTTTGCCAAATCGGAAAGGAGCAATGCCTCCTGAAGCGCAGAGTTTCCGCCGCCGATTACTGCAACGGTCTTATTTTCATAAAAAGCACCGTCGCAAACGGCACAATACGATATTCCCTCCCCTACAAAGTTTTCTTCTTTAGGAAGGCCGAGCATTCTGTGCTTTGCACCCGTTGCTATAATTACTGCCTTTGCAGTATATTCTTCGCCATCCTCGGTTACTACCGTCTTTGTCTTGCCGTCTATTATCTTTGTTACCTCTGTGCATTCTGTATCTGCGCCCTGTTCGAGCACCTGCTCAACCAGTTTTTCGGCAAATTCATTTCCTGTCAGGCTTAAAAAGCCGGGAATGTTTTCAACCTTTGGCGAATATGTTATCTGTCCTCCAAAACTACCTTTTTCTATTACCAGAACAGTTTTATTTGCCCTCAGCGCATACAGGGCGGCGGTGAGCCCCGCAGGACCACCGCCAACAATTATAATGTCATACATAATTTTCCCTCTTTTTTGTTATGCCTTAAGATATTTTTTAATATCCGATACACCGACATACTTTGCAGCCTCGCCGCCACTTATTACAACAAGTGTGGGTGCCTGCTTTATTGAGAATTTCTCTACAAGCTCTGCATTTTCATTTGCAAGGAGCTTTTCGTATTTTACCCCTGCCTTATCAAGTGCCGCACAGGCAATCTTGCAGTTAGGGCAGGTTGCTGTTGTGAAAAGATATACTGCATCATCGGCAGAACATTCACACTTTTCTTCCTGCGCTTTCTCTACAGCTACACCGTCACGCTTAAGATGGGAATTTGCAATATCATAAACCTTACGGTCTTTGTATTCCTGTGACTTACCGTCATTCCAGTTCTGTACAGGTCTGTAATATCCCGTAATACGGCTGTAAACCTCTGTCGGGGAATTACATTCGGGACAGGTATAAACCTCACCTGAAATATACCCGTGATTTTTACATACAGAATATGTCGGTGAAAGAGTATAGTAAGGCAAGCTATAGTTCTCCGCAATCTTTCTTACAAGCTGTGCTGCAGCCTTCCAATCGGGAAGCTTCTCACCCAAAAATGCGTGGAATACCGTACCTGATGTATAAAGTGTCTGAAGCTCATCCTGAATATCAAGTGCAGTGAAAATATCCTCTGTATAGCCAACGGGCAAATGAGAGCTGTTTGTATAATAAGGTGTCTGATCCTCATCCTTTGCAGCCGTTATGATGTCGGGATAATGCTTTAAGTCGTGCTTTGCAAGACGGAATGCAGTAGACTCTGCGGGAGTTGCCTCAAGGTTATAGAGGTCACCGTATTCAACCTGATAATCAGAAAGTCTCTCACGCATATGGTTAAGAACTTCCTTAGTAAACTCCTGAGTTTCTTTATGTGTAAGGTCAGCCTTAAGCCACTTCGCATTAAGACCAACTTCGTTCATACCAACAAGACCGATTGTAGAGAAATGGTTGTTAAATGTTCCAAGATATCTCTTTGTATAGGGATAAAGACCTGCATCAAGAAGCTTTGTGATAATGGTACGCTTTACCTTAAGTGAGCGTGCCGAAATATCCATCATTCTGTCAAGACGTGCATAGAAGTCATCCTTATCCTTTGCAAGGTATGCAATTCTGGGCATATTGATTGTAACAACACCTACAGAACCTGTTGACTCACCGCTACCGAAGAAGCCGCCTGACTTTTTACGAAGCTCACGAAGGTCAAGACGAAGACGGCAGCACATACTTCTTACATCGCTCGGCTCCATATCGCTGTTGATGTAGTTGGAGAAGTAAGGTGTACCGTATTTTGATGTCATCTCAAAAAGGAGACGGTTGTTTTCTGTGTCTGACCAGTCAAAATTACGTGTAATTGAATATGTGGGAATAGGATACTGGAAGCCTCTGCCGTTGGCATCACCCTCAATCATAATCTCGATGAATGCCCTGTTTACCATATCCATTTCCTTCTGGCAGTCCTTATATTTAAAGTCAAGCTCTTTTCCGCCGACAATACAGTTAAGCTCTGCAAGGTCGTTTGGAACTACCCAGTCAAGAGTAATGTTTGAGAACGGAGCCTGTGTTCCCCATCTGCTGGGTGTGTTTACACCGTAGATGAAGGACTCGATACATTTTTTAACCTGCTCATATGAAAGGTTGTCCACCTTTACAAACGGAGCGAGATATGTGTCAAACGATGAAAACGCCTGCGCACCTGCCCATTCATTCTGCATAATTCCAAGGAAGTTAACCATCTGGTTGCAAAGT
>JAZRQT010000125.1:0-9472 GCA_045650105.1 Clostridia bacterium
TCCTGAGCGTTCTTTTAAAATTATGGAGCAGGTGCGTAAGGGTAAAAAACTAAAGCCTGAAGACGAGGCAGAGATGCGTGAACATAATGTGCCTGAATGGTATATTGAATCGTGTAATAAAATTCAGTATATGTTCCCTCGTGCACACGCTGCAGCGTATGTTACAATGTCGCACAGGGTAGCGTATTTCAAGGTGCATCATCCCGTGGCATTCTATCAGTCATACTACACTGTGCGTGCAGATACGTTTGACTATGAAACAATGGCAACGGGCAGAGAAAAGCTGCTTTTAAAAATGCGTGATTTGCAGCAGATGGAAAATCCGTCTGCACGTGATAAGGCAACGCTGACCATTATGGAGGTTGTAAACGAGATGTATGCAAGAGGCATAGAATTTATGCCGATTGATATTTATCTGTCACATCCTACTAAGTACCTTAACATAAACGGTAAAATCCTTCCAGCGCTTAACAGTATTGCAGGAATGGGTGACAGAGCGGCGCAGTCAATTGCCGATGCAAGGGAAAATGGCAGATTTTTCTCCATAGACGACTTTAAACAGCGTACAAGCGTGAGTGAAACACATATAGAGCTTCTTAAAAGCTTTGGCTGTTTTAAGGGAATACCTCAAAGTGCACAGGTGAGTATGTTCGAGCTTATGAATTAAAAATGGGATGTTAAAAATGTCCAGACCGCAAAAAGGCGATAGTATAACAAATTCGAAATGCGAAGTTCGAAATGCGAAGTGTTGGTGGATTTTTTGCTTTGCAAAAAATCTTCGTCAATGGCTCCGCTTGGTTCAGTTTGTCCGTTCTGAAGCATTTTTTCCTATCCCGATACCTCTAATTTAATAACTTGATTTTAAAGTAACAAAAAAGCACCCTCTTTCGTACAATGTATTGAAAGGGGGTGCCCGTGTTTGAAAAAAAAGAAGCTCTGTCGGCCGTGCGGAATTTGTACCCTTGCGTACATAGCAGGGATTTTTACGGCATTAGTTTTGCCAATGTGGCTCCTTGCCGTTATAGAGGGTGCCCTGATAATAATATTGGGCTGCACGCTGATGAGAATGTAGGAAATGTAGAAAGGAAATGAAGAATGAAAGTTGTAGTAATGAAACTTCCGAAGTTCCTTGCAGGTATCACAAAAGCAATCTTTAAAATAAAAAGTTGATGACGTAAGTCATCAACTTTTTGCTTTGTATTAAATACGAAATCGGGGATTGTTAAGGGCACTCCCTTAACAATATAATCTGTTAAAATCGGGGGCGTGTAGCTCGATTTTAACTCCTATAGTGCTCTGGCACGGTGAGTGCCGAGTGAGCGAAAGAGCACATTTCGCAAGAGAATGTTTTCTTAAGAAAACTTCTTTTGCGAGAGGATGACCTTGTCATCCTCATTTGATCATTGAAGCAACTTCATCTGCAAAGTTGTCTTCCTTCTTCTCAAGTCCTTCGCCCTTTTCAAAACGAACGAAGTTTATAAGCTTAACGCCCTTTGACTCAAGATAAGCCTGAACCTTGAATGAATCGTCCTTAACGAACTCCTGCTGAAGAAGGCAGTTCTGCTCGTAGAACTTATTAATCTTACCGCCAACCATCTTCTCAATGATTGCGTCAGGCTTGCTTGCATTCTTGGGGTCTTCCTTAATCTGAGCGATGATGATGTTCTTTTCCTTCTCAAGGTCTTCCTGAGGAACAACCTCCTGTGAAAGGTAGAGAGGATTGATAGCTGCAATCTGCATTGCTGCATCTCTTGCTGCCTCGTAAGCTTCTTCGTTTTCAAGACTACCCTCAGCCTCAACGAGGATACCAATTCTGCCGCCACCGTGTGTGTAGGAGCAAACATTACCCTCAACTCTTGCAAATCTGCGAAGGTTCATATTCTCGCCGATTTTTGCAATAAGAGCTGTAAGTGCATCGCCAACTGTGTCAGCACCGTCATAGGGGAGAGCCTTAAGTGCGTCAACATCTGCAGGGTTTGCATCTGCAACGATTTTAGCAACCTTTTCAACGAATGCCTGGAACTCATCGTTCTTGGCAACGAAGTCTGTTTCAGAGTTAACCTCTACCAGAACACCAATCTTCTTATCATCTGAAAGGTAAGCCGTAACAATACCTTCTGATGCAATTCTGCCTGATTTTTTAGCTGCTGTAGCAAGTCCCTTTTCACGGAGAAAGTCAATAGCCTTGTCCATATCGCCGTTTGTTTCAGAAAGAGCCTTTTTACAGTCCATCATACCGCAGCCTGTCTTTTCTCTTAATTCTTTAACGTCCTGAGCTGTGAAATTCATATTAATAACATTCCTTCCGTAATAAATTACTCGAGTGTAATATCGATTTCTTCCTCTGCGGGAGCCTCTGCTGTGCCCTCACGTCCCTCGATAACTGCGTTAGCAATTGTAGAAACAACGAGCTTAACCGCACGGATAGCATCGTCGTTGCCGGGGATAACGTAATCAACATCTTCGGGATCGCAGTTTGTATCAACGATAGCAACGATCGGGATATTGAGCTTCTTAGCTTCAGAAATAGCAATTCTTTCTTTTCTGGGGTCAACGATGAAAATAGCTGCAGGAGCCTTCTTCATATCTTTGATACCGCCAAGATACTTCTCAAGCTTATCCATCTCGCCACGAAGACCGATAACTTCCTTCTTAGGAAGAAGGTCAAATGTTCCGTCCTCTTCCATCTTGTGAAGCTGAGCAAGGCGCTCAATTCTCTTCTTGATTGTCTTGAAGTTTGTGAGCATACCGCCAAGCCATCTTGCATCAACGTAGTGCATACCAACACGCTGAGCCTCTTCCTTGGTTGTTTCCTGAGCCTGCTTCTTTGTACCTACAAAGAGGATTTCGCCGCCATCCTGTGCAACAGTGCGGATGAAATCATAAGCTTCCTCAATCTTCTTTACTGTCTTCTGAAGGTCGATGATGTAGATACCATTACGCTCTGTAAAGATATACTCCGCCATTTTGGGGTTCCATCTTCTTGTCTGATGACCGAAGTGAACACCTGCCTCCAAAAGCTGCTTCATAGCAATAACTGACATGTTAAAACACCTCCGTTTATTTAGTTTTTTTACCACCGCGCCCATGTCATAAGCGATGCGGCAGCACCTCCACCGCCGTCAGCGTGTACGCCAATCTTCCTATATATTAAGGAAGCACCGGGCGCCACTCAGGCAATGTGCGTATTTTTGTGCCATACTATGATACCACAAACAAATGGCAAAAGCAAGTATTTTTTGCAGAAATTTTACAGAAAAATTAAATAAAAACTATTGACATAAGTGGAAAATACGTGTATACTAAAGAAGTTGTAAAGTTAATTGGCTTTACAATGAGCGTAAGATACTTAAAAAAGGGGTGAAGCCGCAGGCATATATTATGGAAAAAAATCTTATTTATACAGAGCTTCTTGACATATACAAGGGTCTTCTTACCGATAAACAGGCAGAGGCAATGGAATATTATTATGACAGCGACTATTCACTCGGTGAAATATCAGAACTGATGGATATATCCCGTCAGGGCGTTCGTGACTTTATAAAAAGGGGCGAGGCTATTATTGACGAGATGGAGGGAAAGCTTCACCTTGTGGGACTTTTCCACGGTGTATCAAGAATCGGCGAATGTGCAAAGGAAATAAAAGCAGTTAACAAAAGATTATCGCAGAGCAAGGATATTGAAAAGCTGTGCAGTGAAATAATTGATAAAGTAAAGATTATTGAGAACGGAGCAGAGTAATGGCGTTTGAAACTTTAGGTGAAAAGCTTCAGGAAACTTTTAAAAAGCTTAAAGGTCAGGGCGTTGTAAGTGAAAAGGATATAAAGAACGCAATGCGTGAAGTCCGCTTTGCCTTGCTCGAAGCAGACGTAGGATATAAGGTTGTTAAAGAGTTTGAGAAGCGTGTTTTTGAAAAAGCAACGGGCAGTGAGGTGCTTGAAAGCCTTACCCCCGGTCAACAGATAATAAAGATAGTACGTGATGAGCTTACCTGGCTTATGGGCGGTGCAAATTCAAAGCTTGCAGTTTCCTCTAAGGCGCCGACAGTTTATATGCTGGCAGGTCTTCAGGGTGCAGGTAAGACAACAACCGCCGCAAAGCTTGGCGGAGTGCTTAAAAAGCAGGGGAAAAGACCTCTTCTTGTCGGTTGTGACGTTTATCGTCCTGCGGCGATTAAGCAGCTGCAGGTAGTGGGTGAACAGCTTGGTCTTTCGGTATATGCTGATTTTGAAACGAAGGACGCAGTAAAAATTGCATGCGATGCAGTAAAGGGGTGCGACACATCCCTTTATGATACAGTTATTATAGATACGGCAGGCCGTCTTCACGTGGATGAAGCACTGATGGACGAGCTGAGGACAATAAAGGCAGGTGTGCATCCTACAGAAATACTTTTAGTAGTTGACTCTATGACAGGTCAGGATGCAGTAAATGTTGCAGCAAGCTTTGATGAGCAGCTTGGAATAGACGGAATAATTCTTACAAAGCTTGACGGCGATACCCGTGGCGGTGCGGCACTTAGCGTAAGGGCAACAACGGGTAAGAATATAAAATTTGTCGGTATGGGCGAAAAGCTCACTGACCTCGAGCCGTTTTATCCTGACCGTATGGCATCAAGAATACTTGGTATGGGTGATATGCTTTCACTCATTGATAAGGCGCAGGAGGCTTTTGACGAAAAAAAGGCGGCAGAGCTTGAAAAGAAAATCCGTGCGCAGAAATTTGACCTTAATGATTATCTTGAGCAGCTCCATCAGATGAAAAATATGGGCTCGCTCGAAAGTATAATAGGTATGATACCGGGAATGGGATCGAAGCTTAAAGGGGTTAAGCTTGACGATAAGCAGTTTACGAGGACAGAGGCAATAATCTGTTCTATGACGAAAAAGGAACGTGAAAACCCCGAAATCATAAACGGCAGCCGCAGAAAAAGAATTGCAAACGGATGCGGCTTGGGCGTTCAGGATGTAAACCTCTTTTTGAAGCAATTCGAACAAATGCAGAAAATGATGAAAATGTTTTCTGACCCGAAAAAGCTTAAAAAGATGCGGTTTCCGTTTTAAGCGAAAACCAATAATTCAGTTAATAACGAAAGTTATTATATAAAGTAATAATTATTCTACGGAGGTGAAAGAAATGGCAGTAAAAATCAGACTTAGAAGAATGGGTGCTAAGAAAGCTCCTTATTATCGTGTAGTTGTAGCAGATTCCCGTTATCCCCGTGACGGTAGATTTATCGAGGAAATCGGAACATACAATCCCCTTACAGAGCCTTCAGTGTTCACAGTTGACGGCGAGAAGGTAAAGCAGTGGATTGCTAACGGTGCTCAGCCTACAGACACTGTAAAGAGCCTGCTCAAGAAAAACGGTATAATCGACTAAAATTAAGAAAGGTTGATAGTACATGAAGGAACTTTTAGAGACAATTGTTAAACCTCTTGTCCAATTTCCTGAGGAGGTCAATGTTACCTTAATTGAACGTGAAGATTCAGACCTTCTTGAGCTGAGAGTTAATCCCGCAGATATGGGAAAGGTTATAGGCAGACAGGGAAGAATTGCCAAGGCAATCAGAACTGTTATGCGTGCCGCTTCCGGCAGAGACGGTAAAAAGGTTATCGTTGATATAATTGAATAAAAAAATATCTCTCCTGATGGAGAGATATTTTTTTATTCAAAGTCTTGCAAAACTTCTCTTTCGAAAGGATGACCTTGTCATCCTTAAACTGCGTAGAAAAGTATACAGAAGAAATGCATCAGGCTTGCCACATTTACGAATATATGGAATAAGGAGTGAATGTAGCGTTTCTTTTTGCCGATGCCGTAAAGCACGGCGCCGACTGTATAAAGAATACCGCCGAGGGCAAGGTAAACTGCACCGCCCATACCTATTGCGGCATAGGTAGTATTCCAGAAACCAACAACAAACCATCCAAGTCCGATATAACAAATCATTGAAAGTCTTTTAAATTTATTATGGTCAATTGCTGTGAAAACCATTGCTACAAAGGTTATTCCCCACACAATTCCAAAAAGTGTCCACGCCTGAGCAGGGGAAAGGGGCCTCATTGCTGAGAGGGTAATCGGGGTATAAGTTCCTGCAATCATAACATAGATTGTGCAATGGTCAATTACCTGCAGTACCTTTTTTGCCATACCGGGGCGAAGTCCGTGATAAATACTCGACATAGTAAAAAGAAGTATTACAGATGCGCCGTAAATTGCAGAAGAAACCACTCCGTATACATTTTTGTGAATTGCCGCCATTATAACGCAAAGCACAAGGTAGCAAACGCCCGAAGCGCCGCCTACGATGTGGGTAACCATATTGAAAATTTCCTCCCCCTTAGTATAGGAGGGGAGTATTCTGTCACGAAGGGATGTTCTTTTCATAAAAACCTCCTTTAGATACCTGCTATCAGGTCGTCCATATTATAAAAACCGGGAGTTTTATTTGCGAGGAAGTGCGCCGCCTTAACTGCGCCAACCGCAAAAATCTCCTTACTTGTTGCAGTATGCTTGATTTCAATGATTTCATCGTTGCCTGCAAAGATAACATCGTGTTCGCCCACAATTGTACCGCCACGAACGCTGTGAATACCGATTTCACGCTTACTGCGTTTTTTACGCATACTATGGCGGTCATATACATATTCGTTTGAGTGTGCGCTCGTTTCATTAATAGCATCAGCGATAGCAAGTGCCGTTCCGCTAGGTGCATCAATTTTAAGGTTGTGATGCTTTTCAATAATTTCGATATCAAAATTATCCTCTAAAAGAGCAGTTGCCTTCTTTGCAAGCTGTATTATAAGGTTTACGCCCAAAGACATATTTGCACTGAAGAAAACAGGAATTATCTGAGAGGCTGCCTTAATAGAAAGAATTTGTTCAGCAGAAAGTCCCGTTGTAGCGATAACAATTGCCTTTTTATTGCTTATGGCATATTCAAGCACCGCAGAAAGGGATGAAGGATGTGAAAAATCAATAATTACATCACAAGTCTCTTTTACATCAGCAAATGAAGAATACACGGGGAATGCATTTTTCTTTTCTGTATTTATATCAATACCGCAAACAATGTTTGCATTTGCATCTCCCTGTGCTATACGGGAAATTACCTGTCCCATTTTTCCGTTTGCGCCAACTAAGATTATATTTATCATATGAAACCATCCTTTTAATATCTGAAACCGTGCCTTTTGGCACGGTTTCAGATATGTTCTTTAAAGTATACCGTAATTTTTCATTGAATTTCTAAGACGCTCGACATTTTCGTCTGCCATCTTATAAAGCGGAAGTCTTGTAGGACCTGCATCAAAACCGAGAATATTCATAGCCTCTTTAACAGGAATGGGATTAACCTCGCAGAAAAGGGCATTGATAAGGTCAAGTGCCTCTGTCTGAAGCTTTGCCGCCTCCTTAAAATTGCCGTCAAGCGCATACTGCATCATATCGTGTGTCTGTTTGGGAGCAACATTTGCAAGAACTGAAATAGCACCCTTTCCGCCGACAGATGCAATCGGAACGTTGATTTCGTCGCAGCCTGAATAAAAATCAATTTTATCGCCGCACAGAGAAACCATTTCAACAACCTGCGCCATATTTCCCGAAGCCTCTTTAATACCTGCAATGTTAGGATGGTCAGAAAGTGCCTTTAAGGTAGAAGGTGCAATATTAACACCAGTCCTTCCCGGAACATTGTAGAGGATAATAGGCTTATCAACACTGTCTGCAAGTGTTTCATAGTGATGGATAAGACCACGCTGAGAAGTTTTGTTGTAATAAGGTGTAACAATCAGAAGACCGTCTACGCCAAGTGATTGAGCATCCTTGCAAAGAGCGATACCGTGACGTGTATCGTTAGAGCCTGTTCCTGCAATAACGGGAATTCTGCCGTCAACCTTTTTTACAATGTATTCAATAACACTAAGATGCTCCTTATCATCCATTGTAGAAGCTTCACCCGTTGTTCCGCAGGCGCAGATGGCGTCAGTGCCGCCTTCTATCTGCTTTTCTATAATTTTTGCAAGCGCATCAAAGTTAGGATTACCGTTTTTGTCAAATGGTGTGATTATCGCACAGCAGGAGCCGGTGAAAATTGATTTTGTTCTCACTTTTATACCTCCCAATCAGTCATTCATATATTCAATAAGCTTCTTTGCAATCTGAACTGCATTGGCTGCAGCACCCTTACGGATGTTATCTGCAACAACCCAAAGGTTTACACCGTTTTCAACACTTTCGTCACGGCGAATTCTTCCTACATATGTTTCGTTTGTGCCGGTTGCATTTGCTGCAAGGGGATAAACGTTATTTGCAGGGTCATCCTGAACAACAATGCCGGGTGCGTTTTTAAGTGTTTCTACAAGCTCTGCAAGGTCAAATGCGTTTTCAAACTCAAGATTAATTGATTCACTGTGGCTGTTGAAAACGGGAACTCTTACAGTGGTTGCAGTTATCTTAATATCCTGTCTGCCGAGGATTTTACGTGTTTCCTCAATCATCTTCATCTCTTCCTTAGTGTAGCCGTTGGGAAGAAACACATCGATATGGGGAAGACAGTTATTAGCAATAGGATGGGGGAACTTTTTGGGTGCTTCGCCCTTAAGACCGTTTTCAAGGTCGTTCCAGCCGCCCATACCTGCACCTGATACTGCCTGGTATGTAGAGTAAACTACTCTCTTAATCTTATACTTGTCGTCAAGGGGCTTAAGTGCAACCATTGCCTGAATTGTAGAACAGTTGGGGTTTGCAATAATACCCTTGTTCCACTTAATATCCTCAGGATTAACCTCGGGAACAACAAGCGGAACTTCCTTATTCATACGCCATGCGCTGGAGTTATCAATAACAACACAACCCTTGGATGCCGCAATAGGAGCAAACTTCTCACTGATTGAGCCGCCTGCACTGAAAAGTGCTATATCAATTCCTCTGTCAAAAGAGTTTTCGTTAAGCTCTTCAATAACGTAATCCTTACCCATAAATTTAACTGTGGAGCCACTGCTGCGTGCAGATGCAAACAAATAATAATTTTCTACGGGGAGATTTTCCTCCTCCAATACTTTGAGGAAGGTTCTTCCTACCATACCTGTTGCGCCGACAACAGCAACATTGAGTTTCTTCATATATATCATTCCTTTCAAATAATGACAAAATTCTTATAAACCCATAATAGGGCATCATCATTTAGTATATCACTAATAATTACCGGTGTCAATTTTTTTACAACAAAACGACTAAAAAATAAAGGATTTTTATTTTTTATGTCGAAAACAGTAAATATGGGGGTAAAGGCTATGAAAAAGAAATTGATTTTTATTCTCACCCTGGCAGCTTTGATGCTTTTTACCGCAATGGGTGTATATGCTTCGGAATACAGAAGTGAAATCGCTGTAGGATTAAGATACGGACCATCTTCGGGAAACAGTGCCGTATTTTCCTCAAACGGGGGAATTAATGTATATAATGCCGC
>JAZRQT010000126.1:0-2390 GCA_045650105.1 Clostridia bacterium
TTATGGAAAGAATACCCCCACGTGTAAAGATAAGGGAAAATGCACCGCTTGAGCTTCCGCACGTAATGCTCCTTGTTGATGATAAGGAAAAGCTTCTTATAGAAAACATCAAAAAAGGCAAAAAGGTTTATGATTTTGAGCTTATGGCAGATGGCGGACATCTTGAAGGTTGGGTAGTAGACGGAGAAAATGCCGACGCATTTTTGGAAAATGTGGAAAAGTTTGCCCAAAATGCACCTGACGGTCTTGTTTTTGCGGTAGGTGACGGCAATCATTCCCTTGCTACGGCAAAGACCTGCTGGGAAAACCTTAAACCCTCTCTTACAGAGGAAGAAAGAAAGACGCATCCTGCACGTTTCTGCCTTGTTGAAATTGAAAATATCCACGATGATGTTCTGGAATTTGAGCCTATACACAGAGCAGTATTCGGTATAGAGGATAAAGATGCATTTTTGAAGAAAATTATGCAGGAGCTTGAGTGTGAGCCTCTTGATAACGGCGGTCAGCACATAGTATTTGTGGCAGACGGTAAGAAAACTGACCTTTACATAGCAAAAATGTCAAGCCCCCTTGCAGTGGGAACACTTCAGAAGTATCTTGACAGCCTTACATATGAGGTTGACTATATCCATGGTGAAGACGTTGTTGAAAAGCTCAGCAGCGGTGAGGGTGCAGTAGGATTTTTGCTTCCCAAGCCTGAAAAAAGCAGCCTTTTTGAAACCGTAATAAAGGACGGAGCACTTCCGAGAAAGACCTTCTCAATGGGTGAGGCAAATGAAAAACGTTTCTATATGGAAGCAAAAAAGATAAAATAGGGGATGTAAAAAAGTCCAGACCGCAAAAAGGCAATGGTACGGCAAATTCGAAATTCGAAGTTCGAAATTCGAAATGTTGGTGGATTTTTTGCTTTGCAAAAAATCTTTAATTATGGCTTTGTTGGCAGGTCTGTTCTGAAGCATTTTTTCAATCTCCCATAAATGTTTTTTTAAAAAGTTCCTCAATTATTACAAAAAATATTTAAAATCACGCATAAAAACGTGTTTCACCAATAAAATGTAACATCGAACACAAGATTAAAAACCCCTATATATTGGGGTTTTTGTTTTGTAAACACACAAAAAGTTAAGTAAATGTTACAAAGTTATAACAAAAACCACAAAAAAGCTTGACAAAAGTCGTTTTGTTGGCTATAATGGGTGAGGCAAACGGGAAACGCCAAATTTATTTTTCTTTCCGTTTTGTATTTAAAGGACGTGATTTAAATGTTTTTAAACAGAAAAGTAAAGTCGGTCGTCGCAGCGGTATGTGCCGTGACATCGATTATGTGCAATATATTTACTGCGGCGGCGGCTCCTTACGGATACAGCAGTGTTGATGCTGTAAGGACAAAGGCGCTTGGTGAATATCTCAGCGCAAATGCAATTGTTGCAATGCTTCCTGATAAGGCGCCCACAGTAATTGATGAGGCTATGGACCTTTCTTCGGAGGATGTGCTTGTTGCATACAAAACTGTAAGTGAGACCGAGGAGGTTTCCTACAATACAGTAAAAAGACTTAACTCCTCTCTTGAGGCAGGCTCTACCGTAACTGTGCGTGAGGGCGTAGAGGGTGAGAAAACTGTTAAATACAGAGTTAAGTATGAAAACGGCGTAGAGGTTTCAAGGGAAGAGCTTGAGGAATATGTTACAAAGGCTCCGCTTGATAAGATTGTTGAATACGGTAACAAGAATGCAAGCCCTGCTTCTCCTGTAAACACAGGAAAGCTTAATTACAAGTACGTAATTGAATGCAAGGCAACCGCCTATGATATGTCTGCCGAGGAAAACGGCGGATATGCAGGACAGACAGCAACGGGCGTACCGCTTGACAAGGGCGTTATTGCAGTTGACCCGAAGGTTATCCCTCTCGGTTCAAGAGTATATGTAGAGGCGCTTGACGGAAGCTGGAGCTACGGATACGCAGTTGCGGCAGATACGGGCGGCGCAATTAAGGGTAACAGAGTAGACCTTTGCTACAGAACAAGGTCTGAATGTATACAGTTTGGCAGAAGACCTTGCCGTGTATATGTACTTGATTAAATTCGCAAAAGAAGTTTTATATGGATAAAAGCGATTGGAAAAATAATTTCCAATCGCTTTTTGTATGGGGCAGATGAAGATTTTTTGCAAAGCAAAAAATCAACCATCATTTCGCATTTCGAACTTCGCATTTCGAATTTGTTATACTGCTCTCATACAAACAAGCTTAAGCTCATATATTGTCTTGGAGGGGATTTATATGAGTAATGCACCGCAGCTTATGAAAAACACACTTTTACTTGCGGCGAGCAGTATATTGCTGAGGTTATGCGCACTCTGCTTTCAGGCATACCTTGCGGCAAAGGTAGGTGC
>JAZRQT010000127.1:0-5530 GCA_045650105.1 Clostridia bacterium
GATTTTGATGTAAAGGGCTATGCTATGCAATCCTATACCCCCGTTTTTCGTGAAAATGCGAGTAGAAACTTTGGTGTAGTTGTACAATCGTCCTATATAATGACTAAGGATAAACAGTCAGGAACAAATGATAACGATGGAATGATTTGGGGTGATGCTTACCCCAAAGTATGGGCAAAAATGCAGATGACTGTTGACTATTATGCACGTCAATATACGTTTACAATAGGTGGAAAAACGTACGGACCTTATAATATGCAGAATGCAGAGGGAACATACCCACAGCAATTGTTATTTGGAAGACCTGTAGATAACATTTCTATTTACAGTGGTAAGCCCAGTATAGCACCTTCATTAACGATAAACGGTAACAGTGGTTTACTGGCACCTCCTTCAGGAGAAATTTCTACATTAAAATATGCTGCATCAACAGCATCAGGAGCAGCAGTTGATGCAGTATGGTCAGTATCAGGTGAGGAGCTTCCCGGTGTGGGCATTTCCCCTGACGGTGTGTTGACTATGAACGGCAGAGAAATGACAAAAGGCGGCACATTTACAATTGAGGCTGTTTCAAATGACGGAATGAAAGGCACAAAGACAGTTACTGTGCAGGATGTTCGTTTCTACGAGGATTTCACAGAACATACTGCTGCAACAAGAGTGACATTATCAAAACTTGACGGAACTGCACTTGACTCAACGGCCTTCTTTAACGGAGGAGTTGCTATAACTACTGACGGAACAAATACATATTGCGGAAAAGCGGATGGAAGCCAATGGATTTTAGCTATGCCCAAATGGCTAGCGTATAATGGGTTTAAATCACCCAATGTTGTTACGGTAAGCTTTAAGGTTAACGGCGGATATGGTGCCGGAGTCACGCTAAACAGCCGTAATGTTTTGTATATAGATACTACCGGAAGAGTAGGAGTTGACGAAAATACGCTCACTGATGCGACAGTACCGCAAGGTAAATGGTCAGAAATCCGTCTTACTATGAACTTTACTACAAATCTTTACAGCGTTTGGGCAGATGACTGTCTTGCTATCAAGGACAGGGCAATCCCTTCAACAGATGGAGGCTATTATACAGGATTTGGTGAAATAGCTTTTGGCTTTGCGATAGATGACCTTGCAATTTATTCAGGAGAAAAGCTTGTTGCAGATGGTGTAACAGTTGACGATGCTGCGTATGTAGACGATGCACTTCAGGCTGCGGGTACACACGGCATAAAGGTAGTAAAAAGTGGTGCTGCCGATGCAGGAAAGACACCTTCATTAATTCTTGCAGAGTATAAAGGCGAAACATTAGAAGCTATCAAGATAACTAATCTTGCTGCAGGAATTCTTGGTGACTACATCCTCGCAGCAAGACTGGATGAAGTTGAGGCAGGTAATACTGTAAAGGTATTCTTGTGGAATAAGGGAATTCTTGTTCCGTTTACATCTTCAGTTGAGCTTGATTAAATAACGCTTAAACTAACATTCAAACACATATTACGGGGCGGTAAATCCGCCCCGTAATATGAAAATTGAAAATGAAAGACGGTTTTAAAGGAAAATCTTTTTTCATTTTCAATTTTCCAAAAAAGGGGAGGATATATATGCGTAAAAATATATTTAAGCTTACGGCATCACTCATTGCCGCAGTAATGTGCATTTCAAATCTGCCGACATTAACCTTTGCGGCAAATACGCTTAATAGTTACAATTTTAATAATGACACTAACGGGAGTACACCTGCCTACATAGAGGGTAATGCAGTTGTTTCCTCGAAATGGCTTGATGCGACAGAGGGGAAAACGGCAGCCTTTTCTATGCCACAAGGTGCACAGCGCACACGTTTTATTGCAAAGGTTAATACAGAGGA
Source organism: Clostridia bacterium (assembly GCA_045650105.1). GTDB lineage: Bacteria > Bacillota > Clostridia > UMGS1883 > UMGS1883 > UMGS1883. The sequence continues at coordinate 1,871 of JAZRQT010000127.1, forward strand.
TACCTTCCTCCTGACCCTTTTTGACGGAACTGATTATGAGGAAATTCGTGTTACACCCAAATCTACTGACTCTGCAATGCTGTACGTTGTAGTAGATGACGGTCATATTAATGTCGTTTACGCAAACGAGCTGATTGAGCAGAGAAAGAGCCACATCCTCACCACCATTACAAAGGTGCAGATAAAAAATGCACGCATTGATAATGTTACTATAGGTGATACCGATATTTCTGCTATGCCCGTTAATCTTCATATGTATTTAGATGGAGAGAACATTAAGCTTGGATACATAGCTTTTAACCCCGACAAGGGCACATTCCCCGCAATTTCTGCAACGTGGCGTACGGTAAATGAGAACGGACAGTCAACATACTACAACGTTGGGGAGAGTGTTTCGATACCTGAGGCAGAGTATATAAAATGTAGTGTTACATATGATAATTCCTCCGTAGACCTTCCTGCAAAAAAGGTCAGTGACCTCGATGTTTTAATTTTTGATTATCCTGTTACCACAACCTATAATAGCAGTGCAGGTGCACAGTCGGGAATAACGTTTAAGAAATATACGACAGGAACCAACTGGACATCCCTGCCTGCACAGACTGACTGGTCAGAGTATGACGAGCTTGTAATCCGTGCCAGGTCAAAGAATGCAACGGACAGAGTATATCAGGCGAATATACATTCAATAAATCCCTCTAATGTAACGAGCTATTTCTTCACCTTCTTTATAGCGGATTGGGGAAAAGATACATATAAGGACGTAATTTTACCCATAGGTAAGGAATCAAGCCTCGACAGTGCATCCACTGCAAGTACGTGGAGCAATGTTACAACCTTTGATTTGGGAACAGACCTTTCCACACAGCAGAGAGAAGAAGGGACACTTACTGCTACAGAACGAGATACGAGGATAGACTATCAAAGTGTATTTTTAAGGAAGAAAGATATACTTTCAGAGTATAGCGATAAGGAATATATCCTTAATGCGCAAAAGAGGTATAAAAATACAACTGACTATGCGCAAAGCATTATACAAAAGGGACATCCGAGGATTTTCCTCACCCCTGAAAAAATTGAAGAATTAAAGAAGGATGTCGTAAGCAACGATTACCTCAAAAAAATATATACACTGCTTCAGAAAACTGTTACTGAAAGTATAAAGAAGCCCGTAACGCAGGGAGATAGCGGCAGAGCACCAGAAATTGCAAAGGCGGCACTTATTTATAACCTGTCACCTGACGAAAGTATAAAAGAGTGGATAGAGGACAGCGTTGATGCCCTCATTGCATCAGAACGCAATGAATGGAATTATAACAGCATATCATTCCTGCAGGTGGGCGATACAATGCGTGCAATGGCACTTGTATACGACTGGATGTACAATCACTGGGATGCAGACAGAAATCTTAAAATGCGTAATGCAATTATGCACTACGGTATAGAGCCTACAATCCGCACTCTGCGTGCAGGAAAAAGATGGGCAGGTGCAGGACAGGGTAACTGGAATCAGTCTATTTTAAGCGGTATCGGTATGGGAATTCTCTCCATATGCGATGATGAAGACTACAGTGAATTAACAAACGAAATCCTTGAAAGAGTTGTAAAGAGCCTTTTCTACGGACAGAGGGATTTTGACGAGAACGGTGCACACGCAGAGGGTGTAGCCTACTGGCACTATGCGATGGATACCTTTATTCCGTTCGAGGCGGCATTATCACAGATATGCGGTACAAACAGCGGACTTTTAGACGACCCGAAAATGGCTATAACGGGCTATTTCCCCGTTATGATGACAGGCCCACAGGGAATATTCAGCTTCGCAGATTCGATATATCCGGGAAATGTACGTTCCGCCGCATACTACAGACTGTCAGAATATTTTGATAACCCTGTATTTGGTGCATATCAGTATAAGCTTTCTAATACGAAAACGGAAAAAGGTGATGATGACCTTCTCTCTCTTCTGTTTTATAATAAGGCAGGCTATGATAATAATGAAGGAACACATATGTTTCAGTTTTTCCCGGGACCTACTGAAAGCTTTGCGTTAAAGCCTGAGGGGAACACATACCTTGCCTTTAAAGGCGGACAAAACGGTATCAGCCATTCGCAGCTTGATATAGGAACATTTGTGTATGATGACCAGAATGTAAGATGGATTTGCGATCTTGGCAGAGACACATATGATAATTATAACAACAAAACACAATATTACCGCAACCGTGCGGAGGGTAATAACTGCATAGTAATTAACCCTGACGGAGGTATTGACCAGGTAAAAAATGCAAAGGCAGACGTTACAGAATATAAAGTAGGTAAGGATGCCGCATACGCACTAATAGATATGTCGGCAGCGTATTCCAATAAGGCAAAGAGTGTAAAGCGTGCCTTTATGATGACAGATAATTTTGAAACACTTGTCATTCAGGACGAAATTACGGCAGAGGGCGCACTTTCCAAAGTTTATTCGTTTATGCATACGTCCCAGAATATTGAGTTGTCAGACGATGGGAAGAGTGCAGTGCTGACCTGCAGTGATGGCAGAGAGGCAAAGGTGTATGTAACACTTCTTTCAAACTGCGGAGCAAAGCTTAGTATAATGGAGCCGACACTTTTAAGCGGTCAGTTACCGCAGGGGCAGTTTGGAAACGGAGCATACAAAAAGCTTGCCGTAAAGGCAGAAAACGCACTAAACCCGACATTTACAGTTGTCATCAGCAGAAGTCAGACCCATTCTTACAACAGTATTATTCCTGTTAATCAGTGGGGAAGTAATTTTGACTTTGGTGAAACAATGAAGATTAAAGCGTCTGAAAGCGTGCTTTCGATTTTGCCCAAAACTGTCAGCGGATGCACCCTCACCACGCAGTATCTTGACGGCAGTGCGGCAGACGGTGTGACATATTCATTGGCAGAAAATTATCAGGGCATCAGCATAAACGGAAATGAAATCATCGTTTCAGACAACGCAGATGCAGTTAATATGAAGGTAAATGTTCAAAAGGGCAGTGACACAGCGTCGCTGACAATACCGATGAAAAAGGATTATACACTCCTTGATGGAGATGTATATGTACAAGGCGGCGCCCCCCTTACCGAGGGAGAGCATACCGTCACCACATTTTATGAGGACAGCACCCTTTCTGAAAACGGTAATGTATACATAGCCCATTTCAGGGGTGAACAGCTTGTAAAGGTTGGTATAGACACTCTTGCAAGTAACTTTATAAAGGGTGACAAAGTACGGATATTTATATGGAAAGAAAATCTGAGTCCCATTATAGAAGATAAAACAGTTAACTGATTTCGCATTTGATAAAAGGAGGCAACAATATGATTAAAACTGTGAAAAAATCCTTTTGTATACTTATTACGGTATGTATGCTTTTTGCAATTATGCCGTCAGCAATGGCAGAGGATAGTTATTCGCTTCAGGGGGAAACGAATATTTTTGCACCGCCTGAAGGAAAATTTGCAGAAATTCCCTACACAATTGTAAATGATGCAACAAAGGAAGCAGTTCCAACAACAATTAATATTTCAGGTGCGCCTGACGGTGTAATGCTTAATGATAGCAATACAGCTTTGCTTATAGTCGGAACTTCAGTAAAAAGCGGCAGCTTTACCGTAACGGCGACTGCAACAGGCGGCGAAACT
>JAZRQT010000128.1:0-4238 GCA_045650105.1 Clostridia bacterium
ATATTTTCGGAGAAAATTCGTCTGTATATCTTGAAATCGGTGCCAGCCGCAACAAAGAAGAATTTGCAAAAAGTGTCAGATCGGTGTTCAGTATGCTGTGTTCGCATACCGAAATCGGCAACGAATCAAAGCAGGATAAGATTGCGAGGGATATGATGGCGTATATAGAAGCCAATTTCGGCGACCCGCATCTTTCTCTTGAAGGAATTGCGCGGATATTCTTTATTTCGCAGAATCATGTAAGCCGTGTTCTCAAGAATAAAATCGGCAAAAGCTATAAAGAGTATGTAAACGATGTGCGCATGAACGAGGCAAAACGTCTTTTGAAAAATACTCCCATGACGGTGCTGAATATTGCAAACAATGTGGGGTATACCGATATACGTGCCTTTAACAGACTGTTTAAAAAGTATACAAATCAAACACCAAATGAATACAGGGCTATGGATTAGTCAGAAGGAAAAAATATATCGGCAGGTGTCGAAAAAAATCATTGCGTTTGATGCAAAAACGAAAAAATTTCGAAAAAATAATGTCGATATATGGAACAAAAAACAAAATATTGGTACAAATCAACCCATGCAGAAGAAGGCAGAATCGCAGATATTGTGGTACTGCCTTTTTGATTTAACAGTATGTGTACATTTACACCGTAAATGTGTGCACATGGTAAAAAATGACCATAGCGGTGCAACAGGGCAAAATGCTACACATACGGCATTTTGCCCCATTTTTGATTTATGGCAATTAAGGTGGAAAAGTACCATAAATGTTGATTATTGCCATTGACCAAAATGAATAGTTTCGCTATAATTAAGAGGAAAAATAAAACCATCAAATTTTTTGGAGGGATGAAAATGAAAAACACAAGAGCAAGAAAGAGCTTAAAACTGGCAATTTCGGTTTTGGTGTGCTTCGCGGTAATGGCAACAACCTGTTTTGCATACCGTGTTGACTACGCCGGCGGAGATGCAGATTTTGTTCTTTCGGGCAAAACAGACGAGGCGGTAGCAGGACAGATTGTTACCCTTAAGGTTTTGAATGAAAGTGATGAAGTTGTTTTCACACGACAGGTTGAAACAAACAGCGCAGGTGAATACACATTCACATTCAATGTTTCAGATCGTGTGACCAGCGGTGATTTGTTTATCACTCTTAATGACGACACAGAAGATTTGAAAACAGGCGAGCTGTACAAATCATCAACAGGTGAGTTGAGCGATGCAATTACAGCGGTAAACGACAACGGTCTTTATGAAGCACTGGATGACGATGCAACATTAGCAAAGGTACTGCAGATTGACGCAGAAGTTGCTGAAGACGGTATTCTTGCTACATACGTTGACGAAAACGGAGCATATGCAGATTTTGCAGAATTCCGTGCAGCTTACAAAAAGGGTTTGTTTTTGAATGAGCTTGCAAAAGCATCGGCAGATGAAGCAGAGCTTTGTGCGATGCTGGCAGAGAGTGGACTTGCAGAACAGGTAACTTATAATGCAGGCGAGATATTTGCAGGATACTCTGAAAGCGAAAAGACAGAATTGCTGGACGAAATGAAAGGCATAAGCTGTGAAACAGATGATGACTTTGAAGATGCGCTTACAGAAGCGGTAATCATCAACGAAATTTCAAAAGTATCAACCGACAATGAAAAGTGGGCAGTACTTTCAAACAACAACGATTATCTTGAACTGAACCTCAGCAAGTACGAAGGCTTCTCAAAGTTCACAAAACTGAAGGAAGAACTGTTTGAGGATGACATCACATCAATTGCTGATATGCTGGACGACATAGACGACATCTATGATGATCTTAAGGACAACGACAATGGTGGCAACGGCGGCGGCGAGAGAGAAAATGTTTCTGTATCAGGTGGTCTTGCAAAGCCCCCGGCACCTGTTGTGGCATTCGGCTTCAGCGACCTTGCCGGATATGACTGGGCAAAGGATGCAATTCTCAGTCTTGCGGCAGACGGAATTATAAACGGCAAGAGCCAGGGAATATTTGCACCTGCTGACAATGTAACAAGAGCAGAGTTTGCAAAGATAATAGTTGGCGCATTTGACCTTGTTGACGGCAGTGCAACAGCAAACTTTGCAGATACACCCAAAGGCCACTGGAGTTACAGCTATGTAGCATCAGCAGTAGCAAACAAGATTGTAACAGGTGTATCGGCAAACAGCTTTAATCCTGACGGCAAGATAACCAGACAGGATATGGCAACAATCTGTTACAGAGCACTTACAAGCCTTGGTGTTGAGGTAGACGCATCAGGCAAGGTAGAATTTGCAGATGCGGCAAGCATTTCAGATTATGCTAAGGAAGCGGTAGACGTACTCAGCAGCCTTGGAATAATAAACGGCAAAGGCAACAACCAATTTGCCCCCGGAGACTTTGCAACAAGAGCAGAGGCAGCAAAGATAGTTCATATGCTTCGTGCATTAAACTAAAAAGGAGGAAAAAATATGAAGAAAGTATTATCTGCATTACTTATAATGCTAATGCTGATTCAAACTGTTTCGTTTGCGGCCAACAAGGTTTATTCTGAAGAAGAAACGATACTTCTTGTGGAAAAGCTGAATACACTTGGCATTTTCGAAAAGTTTGATGACGAACTTTTCTTTGGCGATAACGCCAATGTGAAAAGAAGTGAAGCGGCAGTTGTAATAAGCAATATGCTGGGTATGAAGAACACAGGTGAAGGCGGTTTGGCTGAAATCAAGTTCTTTGATGTGCCTCAGTTCAGTGATTACATAACCGCTGTAAACTATGTTACAAGTCTTGGAATTATGTCCGGCAACAGCGCAGGCTTGTTCCTTCCTGACGACACAATGGAGATTGCACACGTTTATAAAGCACTTGTTGTAGCTCTTGGCTACGGCTGGAAGGCAGAAGCATACGGAGGCTATCCTGCAGGTTATGTAAAGGTTGCGTCAGAGCTTGAGATTGCCGATGTAGTTTCAAAGGGTATTAACGAAACTGCAACAAGACTTGACTTTTTGAGAATGGTAGAAGCAGCTTTGGATGCTCCCATTTGCAGAATGAAGAGTATTTCAGGCGATGTAATGAATTTTGAGATTGACGAGGATGTAACAGTTCTCTCTGAATATCACGGCATCTATTTTGACGAAGGTGTTGTTGAAAACAACAAATCAATGAATATCTCTTCTACACCCGAGATTGACGAAGACGTAGTGTTCATTGACGGAAGAAAACTGTATGTAGATGGAGTTACAAGCGTATATGCTAACTTCGGTTACAAGGTTGAGTACTATTACAGACACGACAAAAAAGCTGAAGCAAATTATCTTGTAGCAGTTACTCCTTCAGATGAAAACACAGAAATAAAGATTTCAAAGGCTGATTTCGGTGGCTTTGCAGACGGAAAGATTACATATTATGATGAAACCGACAAAGAAAAAGACATTAAGGTAAGCGGTTCGGCAGTTGTTATCTACAACAGCGAAGTTGCAACAAATGTTTCAACTGCAATCAACAACTTTGAAGGCACACTTACAGTAATTAATAACAATGATGACAGACAGGCCGATGTAATTATTGCCAAGAACTATACTTATGACAAGGTAAAGTCAGTAAAGGCAGCAGAAAACAAGATTTATGCCAACAACAAGGTGTTCAATCTTGATTTATATGAGGTTGTTGATATTTATGTTGCCGAATCAGGCGAGCCCACAGAGCTTACAACCATTACTGCAGACACTGTTATTGGTTATGCAACAAGTGTTGACGGCAGCAAGCTGATGATAGATGTTCTTGGTGCAGGTGTGGCGGTTAAAGTAAAGAGCTTGTCACAGGATACATTCACAACCGATGATGGCAAAGAATACAGTACCGAGCTTCTTAGCGCGGAACACAAGGCTCTTATTAAACCCAATTCCGCAGTAACAATTGTTACAATGGAAGGATATTATCCTGTTTGGGTAAATGTTGCAAGCGAAACTGTTTTGGTGGGTTACCTCATCAACATAGCAACCGAAACAGAATTTAATGAAACCAAAATACTGGGTGCAAGAATTTTGGATACAATCGGCGAGATAAAGGCGTTTAAGTCGGCAAATGAGAAAAAACTGATATTGAACGGCAAGTCAACAAATGCAGCAACACTTATAGATGAGCTTGCAAGAATCAAAGCTGAATACCGTTTGGGCGGTGACGGCAGAGTGTCGCAGCTTATTTCGTATAAGGTGGACGATGCCGGCAATCTTACACACATATAT
>JAZRQT010000129.1:0-2354 GCA_045650105.1 Clostridia bacterium
CGCACCCGAGGGGATAGACCCCCTCTGCGGCAGATTATATAATCTGGGCGTTACGGGTGTGGAAATAGTTGACAAGGACGATTTTGAAGATTTTCTCGAAAATAATAAGCAGTACTGGGACTATGTTGACGAAGAACTGCGTGAGAAAATGTCGGGCGAAACAAGGGTTAAAATTTACCTCAGTGATAATGAAACGGGACATAAAATGCTACAGAGTGTGCGAGATGACCTTATTTCCTTCAAAAGCCTTGATGAGGGTAATGCTTTCGGCAGCTTGCGCATAGAGATTGACTCAATGCGTGAAGAGGACTGGGAAAACAACTGGAAGCAGTATTTTAAGCCCATTTATGTTGGTGACAGATTAATTATTAAACCCGAATGGGAAAAGGTAGATAACGGTGATGGTAAAATAATTTTTAATATTGACCCCGGTATGACGTTTGGAAGCGGTCAGCACGAAACTACACGTCTGTGCGTAGAAACGCTCGACGAAATTGTAAAAAAGGGTGATAAGGTACTTGACCTTGGATGCGGCAGCGGAATTCTCTCTATTATTTCCCTAATGCTTGGGGCAAGTGAGGCACGTGCTGTTGGCATTGACCCCAACTGTAAAAAGATTGCATATAGTAATGACGCTCTCAACGGCATAGGGGAGGATATATACACTGTTCTTGACGGAAATATCCTTACTGATGATGCCTTTAAGAACGATACAGAAAAAAGCGGCCCGTATGATATTGTCGTTGCAAATATTGTTGCGGATGTTATTATTCCGCTTGCTGATGATGTACGCCGCTATCTTAAAGAAGATGGCACCTTTATTGCCAGTGGTATTATAGAGCCAAGACTCCCCGAGGTGCGTGATGCAATTGAGCGTAACGGCTTTATAATAAAGGAAATAAAGAAGGAAAACGACTGGTACTGCATAATTTCAAAGTAGGAGATTATTATGGCTAATTTCTACATAGAGAAGGAACAGCTTAATGAAAATACCGCCCTCATTACGGGGGAGGAGGCACAGCATATAAGCCGTGTTTTAAGAATGAAAAAGGGTGACGAAGTTACCCTTTGTGATGGTGAGGGGAATTTCTACGAGGCACGCCTTGTTGACTTTGACGAAAAGAGTGTCGTGGCAGAAATTTTAAGTGTGCGCCGTGCAGAAACAGAGCCGGAGGTAAAGCTTTCTATTTTTCAGGGCGTACCCAAAAACCCCAAGCTTGAAACCATTGTTCAGAAGCTTACGGAAATAGGTGCATCGGCAGTTGTGCCAATGGATACAGGAAGGGCAGTTGCAAAGCTTGACAAAAGTGCAAAGGTGGAAAGACTTCGCAAAATAGCACGTGAGGCAGCAAAGCAAAGCAGGCGTGGCATTATCCCCACTGTTTCTGATACAATGAGCTTTAAGGACGCAATCAAAGAGGCGGCAAAGGCTGACCTTATGATAATTGCGTATGAGGAAGAACGTGAAACCTCACTCAAATCTGCGCTACAGGGAAAAACCCCAAAAAGTGTGAGTGTGCTGATAGGTCCTGAGGGCGGCTTCCAGAAAGAAGAAGTGGAAAAGGCGGTAGCGCTTGGCGCAGTAAGCGTAACCCTCGGCAAACGCATTTTGCGGACAGAAACGGCACCCATTGCAATAAGCAGTGCGATACTGTACGAGCTTGGTGAAATGCAGTGATAAAGCTTTATTATACATTTTCAAACCCCGACAGTACGGAATTTATAAAAAAAACACTTTTTCTTTACAGCGGGAAAAATGATTTCGTTATAAAACGGACGAAAAACGGGAAGCCGTATACGGATGAAAACATATTCTTTTCACTGTCACACACAGACGGACTTACCGTTTGCGCAGTAAGTGACAGTGAGATTGGCGCAGATGCGGAAAAAATACGCACTGCAAAAAATAAGGAGAAAATTCTTCTGCGCTTTACGGGCGAAAAGGCGCAAATGCTGACAGATGAATATTTTCTTAGAAAATGGACTGCATTTGAAAGCAGGGTAAAATATTTTGGAGAAAAGCTTACCGTATGTCCAAACGCAAAAAAAGAACAGAGTAATGTTCAGACAATTTCTGTTGGTGAGTATATAGTTTCAATATGCTCGCAAAAGAAAGAAAAAATTATAAAGGAGAAAACAGATATGGCAGTTTTTTATAAAGCGGATATCCTTTTGCCAAAGGCAGAGGATTTGACAAAATGGAGCGTAGTTGCATGTGATCAGTACACTTCACAGCCCGAATACTGGGAAAAGGCGGCCCAGCTTGTCGGGGAATGCCCGAGTACGCTTAATCTTGTATATCCCGAGGCTTTTTTGTCCGAAGGGGATGCAAGAATTGAAAAAATAAGTCGGAT
>JAZRQT010000130.1:0-1948 GCA_045650105.1 Clostridia bacterium
AAAATATGATATATTTTCAATTTTTTTCAGTTTAGGGCTTGACAAATGGTGTGATTCGTCATATAATAGCATTCGTTCGATGCGGATTTAGCTCATCTGGTAGAGCGCCACCTTGCCAAGGTGGAGGTAGCGAGTTCGAGCCTCGTAATCCGCTCCAAAAGGGTGCTTTAAAAAACCACCCTTTCTTTTCAAAATAATATAAGGCACCATAGCCAAGCGGTAAGGCAGAGGTCTGCAAAACCTTTACGCCCCGGTTCAAATCCGGGTGGTGCCTCCAAAAAATTCCTGTTCCGAAGAACAGGAATTTTTTATCCATTGCGAAAGCAATGGCATATCATCGCGCGTCAGCGTGTATATCATCAAAGGCGGCACACACCGCCTTTGTATCTCATCACACCTTTAGGTGTGTATTAAACAATCTTTCGCAATGATGATATACAACTTCTTCCGAAGTTGATGATATGCAATTCCTTGCGGAATTGATGAGATACAAAGCTTCGCATTGATTTATTACCGCTTTTATGCTATAATAACACAAATATTTATTTACAATGGAGATGACAATTTTGCTTATTGATGATTTAAAACAGTTAAAGGAATGCTGTTGGAAAAATCCTAATTATATAGATTTTGATACAGCGACAGAAAATTGTGAGTTAAAATTTGAGGATATCGAGGACGCTTCAGACAGACTTAAAAGATTTGCTGCCTATTTTAAGGTCGCTTTTCCGGAAACGGCAGCTACGGATGGCATTGTCGAAAGTCCGTTTCGCGTGATTCCGTCCATGCAAGAAGCGTTAGAATGTGAATACGGTGTTTCTCTGAATGGACAACTTTATCTGAAAATGGACAGTCATTTGCCTATTTCCGGTTCTATTAAAGCCCGTGGCGGTGTATACGAGGTCTTAAAATTTGCTGAAGATATAGCCATAGAAAGTGGTATGCTGAATCTTAATGATGATTACAGCATACTTACGGAAGAACGGTTTTTAAAGCTTTTTTCAAAATACTCAATTGCGGTAGGTTCTACCGGTAATCTTGGCTTGTCAATCGGCATTATGAGCGCAAAACTCGGCTTTAGAGTAACGGTACATATGTCGTCGGACGCAAGACAGTGGAAAAAGGATATGCTTCGCAGTAAGGGCGTTTGTGTAATGGAATACGAGTCTGACTATTCCGAAGCTGTAAAGCAGGGTAGGATCGCGGCTGAATCTGACCCGCTGTGTCATTTTATAGATGACGAAAATTCGCGCACACTGTTCCTTGGATATTCTGTAGCTGCATTACGCCTGAAAAAACAGCTTGAAGACGCGGGAGTTGCCGTGGACAGCGAGCATCCTTTAATGGTTTATCTGCCATGCGGCGTCGGCGGCGGTCCCGGTGGTGTGGCATTCGGCTTAAAGCAGATATTCAAAGATGATGTTCATTGCTTTTTCGCCGAACCCACTAATGCTTGTTGTATGATTTTAGGTATGTCTACGGGCAAACACAGCGATATATCGGTTCAGGATATCGGAATAGACGGCAGGACAGTTGCAGACGGGCTGGCGGTAGGTCGTGCGTCGGGCTTTGTGGGTAGACTTATGGAGCCGTTTATCAGCGGTTGTTATACAATAAGCGACGAGCGTATGTATAAAATGTTGGCAACGCTTGCCGATACGGAAAATATTTATCTTGAACCCAGTGCTCTTGCGGGTATGTACGGTGCAATTCTGCTCAAAAACAATGCCGAGTTTGCCGAGTATGGTGAACTTTCAAACTGTACGCATATTGTTTGGGCAACTGGCGGCGGAATGGTACCGCAGGAAGAAATGAAAAAATATTATCTTGCAGGGAAATAAGCAAACTCTCGGTTTTCAGGCACATTTTATTCGTGTCATTAAGTTCAAACTACCCAAAAATCCCGTTCACTTAAAGTGGGCGGGATTTTTACTTCTTACTTCTTACC
>JAZRQT010000131.1:0-7530 GCA_045650105.1 Clostridia bacterium
GGTCTTGTTATTCCCGAACTTAACGGAAAGCTTATCGGTGCTGCTCAGCGTGTTCCCGTTCCCACAGGTTCAACAACAATTCTTACAGCTGTTGTTAAAGGTAGCGACGTTACAAAGGAAAGCATCAATGCTGCTATGAAGGCGGCTGCAAGCGAGTCATTTGGTTACAACGAGGATGAAATCGTTTCTTCTGATATCGTAGGTATCCGTTACGGTTCACTCTTCGATGCTACGCAGACAATGGTAGCAAAGATTACTGATGACCTTTATGAAGTTCAGGTTGTTTCATGGTACGACAACGAAAATTCTTACACAAGCCAGATGGTACGTACAATTAAGTACTTTGCAGAGCTTTAATAAAAAACTCAAAATTAAACTCCCGAAATTCATTTGAATTTCGGGAGTTTTTTTGCATAAAATTTGTCAAAATCGGGGGCGTTTACCTCGGTTTTGATTCCTTACAAGGTCAGCCTAAGAACTCTACTTCTGAAAAGACTGCTGCAAGTGTGTCATATATTTTGTCGTTTTCACGTTTATCGTGGACTATGATTTTCCTGGGTGCTATTGTGATAAGGGCACTGAGCATAATATCGTCACCCGTAAATTCCTCCGTAGAAAATGCAAATTCCTCGGCATAGTAATCTGTTATATCCTTGTGCCATTTATTGAAAATACGCAGACAGTCACCCTTTTTTATGATGTGAACGGTCTTTTCTTTCGGGGATTGGACGGATACAAAAAACTTTAGCATATTTAAAAATTCATCGTATTCCCGAAGGGCACTGAATTCCTCTGCCGCATTATGGCAAAGCTTTTTAAGCTCGTTCTTATATTCTTCAAGTCTGAAATTTACAAAGCCACTGAGAATAATATAGCTGTTTTCTTTAAGATAATCAAGTGCGCTTTCCTCTATTAGGGCTTTACGTCTGTTGTAAAGCATTTTCCCCATAAGGTCATCCTCGCAGGGGTGTGAATTTTTAAGTGCTATATTATATATTTCCTGCTTTTCCGATTGCGGCATAAAAGGAAATTCACGGTCTGTTATTTTATATAAAAGCGGTGCTTCCACCTTATCCAGAATTTCGTTACTGATTTGCCCTGCAAACTCCTCAATACGGATGCCGGAGGGCATTTTTACGGCAGTATTAAAATCCAAAAGCTATCACCTCATAATCAATATGTAGTCAGTTTGACTCTATCAGAGGTAAAATGGAACCTATGTCGCAGACTTCTCCTTTTTTCAGATTTTTGATTTTAATTCCTTTTTTATTTAAAAATTCTTTAATTAATTTTCCTGATTTAAGGGTTTTTATATCACCGTTTACAAGCAGTGTGTCAGGCGCACCAAGACCGCACGAGCCGCCCCAGAAGCCGTTTTTATAGCCGGGCAGCACAACACCCTCATTTGAGATTAAAAGCGCCTCAAAACCCATCTGTATGCCTTTATTATAGATGCCTTTGTCGGCAGTTATAAAGGCGTTTTCATCAATAGGGCAGATAGAGCATTTTGTATATCCCTGATTAACAAGGATAATCTCATAACCCTCGCTGATAAGTATATCATATAAAGTCGGGTCGCATACCTTTTTATTTAAAAAACATTTTTTACCGATTATACAAACATTATATGCGCTATCGAGCGGGTAGTTACAACCAAGATGCGTTTTTCCTTCTATAATTTCAAAGCCGTACGGAGAAAGTGCACTTTTATAGTATGCATAGCTTTCGGGAGGACATACAGCTTTTTTTGAGGAAACTATTGCTATTGAAAGGTCTGCGTGGCGTGAAAGTGACGGTGGCAGCATATCTATTTTCGGAGGTTTTATTACCGTCCTGCCCTCAATTGGTGCATCGGCTATAAATACGCTGACAGTGCCCTGGGGAAGGTTTGGTTTCATAATATCAGTCCTTTAAATAATGAAAATTAGCAAAAAGTAGGGTCGATGCATACATCGACTCTACTTTTTTTATTTACTAAGTATTTGATTAGCCAGGTCAATTGATGCCTCATAGCCTGCAAGCTGTCTTTTCATCTGGTCCTTACGTGGGTAGTAACGCAGGAAAAGATACTGGTCTTTAAAATCAATATCGTTTTCGTCAAAGAACGCACAGCCATCAAGCTCTATTCCATAATCAATCCCATTGACGCTGTAGGTTTCCTTTTCTGTAAGGTCAGCCGTAAGCCAGTCTGAAATCGGCGCAAAAACTGCATTTTCAGTATCATCGCCCATACAGTACTGTGCAGTATCTTTATCCATAATATAAAGATATACGTCATCTTCTGCAAGGGAAAGCTGAAGCTTTGTAACCATTGCCCTCAGATATTCACCGTTAGCCTGGTTTGTAAGGTCAATGTTAAGCTGAGAGAAAAGAAGAGCACTGTCCCCGTTTTCATCCACATCGGCACAAAAGGGGGAGAGGGTTTCTTCAATTTTTATCGTAGCCTCATCGTTATACATATTTTTGCCGGCATACATAAGCGTAACATCATATTTTGGAGCAGTAATATTTTGGTATACTGTTGTGCCGATTGCTATGATAATAAATGCAGTTATAATAGTATGCCACTTATAATACATCCAGAAATATTCCCACCACGCTTTTGTGAACTTAGGGGGAACTGTGCCGTATTTTTCAGCCATTTTCCTACCTTCTTCCTGATGCACCAAGACGTGCAAGCGATTTCTTTAGCTTAATTTGTGCAAGCTTGTATTCATACTCACTGCGGTTATGGTTTTCAAGACGTGCCTCGGCCTTTGTCCTTGCTCTTTCGGCACGCTCAACATCAATATCCTCCGCCCATTCAAAGGTGGATGCAATTACTCGGACAAGACCATCTGTAACAGAAAGCATTCCGCCCGAGCAGGCAGCTGTGCGTTCCCCCTCATCTGTAATTATACGTGCTATACCTATTGAAAGAGGTGTTACATAGTCACAGTGATTTGCAAGAATACCAACATCGCCCTCCGTTGTGCGGAGAATGATTTTCTGCGCCTTTCCGTCATATAACAGACCGTCAGGGGTAACTATCTGCAATTGAAATGTGTTCATATTATCAACCCTTTTTAGCTTTTTCGATTGCCTCGTCGATTGTACCGACAAAAAGGAATGCAGATTCGGGTAAATCGTCGTGCTTACCCTCTATAATTTCCTTGAATCCACGGATTGTTTCCTTAACGGGAACATATTTACCCTGCATACCTGTAAACTGCTCTGCAACGGAGAACGGCTGTGAAAGGAAACGCTGTACCTTACGTGCACGGTTTACGGTAAGCTTATCCTCCTCGCTAAGCTCATCCATACCCATAATGGCAATAATATCCTGAAGCCCGTTATAACGCTGAAGAATTCTCTGTACTGCACGTGCCGTTTCGTAATGCTCTGTTCCCAAAACGTCAGGGGAGAGAATACGTGACGTTGAATCAAGCGGGTCAACGGCAGGATAAATACCCTGAGATGCAATCTGACGTGAAAGAACAGTTGTTGCATCAAGATGTGCAAATGTTGTTGCGGGTGCGGGGTCTGTAAGGTCATCGGCAGGCACATATACTGCCTGAACAGATGTGATAGAACCTTTTTTCGTGGAAGTAATTCTTTCCTGAAGAGCACCCATTTCCGTTGCCAGGGTTGGCTGATAACCAACGGCGGAGGGCATACGTCCCAAGAGCGCACTAACCTCACTTCCTGCCTGGGTGAAACGGAAAATATTATCAATGAAAAGAAGAACGTCCTGACCTTCCTTATCACGGAAATATTCCGCCATTGTAAGACCTGAGAGCGCAACTCTCATTCTTGCTCCCGGCGGCTCATTCATCTGACCGTAAACGAGGGCAGTTTTTGAAATAACGCCTGACTCCTTCATTTCGTTATATAAATCGTTACCTTCACGGGTTCTTTCTCCAACGCCTGTAAATACGCTGAGACCGCCGTGCTGTTTGGCAACGTTATTGATAAGCTCCATTATAAGAACTGTCTTACCAACACCTGCACCGCCGAAAAGACCGATTTTACCGCCCTTTGCATAGGGACAGATAAGGTCAACTACCTTAATACCCGTCTCTAAAATTTCGGTAGTGCTTTCCTGCTCGTCATATCCGGGGGCACTTCTGTGTATTTCCCATCTTTCAGGATTTTCGGGGGCTGGCTGATTATCAACCGGATCACCAAGAAGATTGAAAATTCTGCCCAAAGTGCATTCGCCGACGGGAACACTTATACCTTTTCCCGTATCGACAGCCTCCATTCCACGAACAAGACCGTCAGTAGAGCTCATAGCAATACAACGCACAACGTCATCGCCGATGTGCTGTGCAACCTCAACTATGATTTTACGGTCATTGTGTGTGATTTCGATGGCGTTTAAAAGCTTTGGAAGCTCACTGTTTTCAAATTTAATATCAAGGACAGGTCCGATAACCGAAATTACCGTACCTGTGTTTTTCTGTGACATTTGGTATCCTTCCTTTCTGGTTTCTAAATTTTGCGCTGGATTAGATGCAAAATTTAAAGTTCGAAGTTCGAAATTGTGGTAGGTTTTTTTGACAAAAAACCTCCATTTTTCTTTGCACTTAGTATAATTACATTGGATAACTAAGAAGAAATCCGCAGGATTTCCACATTCACTTCGCATTCCGCATTTCGCATTTCGAATTCAAAATTAACATTCCCGTTAATTTTGCGCACCTGCTACTATTTCAGTAAGCTCCTGCGTGATTGCCGCCTGACGTGCACGATTGTATTTAAGACTGAGACTGTCTATAATTTCACCTGCATTATCGGTGGCATTTTCCATTGCGGTGCGTCTTGCACTAAGCTCTGATGCAAGTGATTCGCACAGTGCGCCGTATATAATACCGCTTATATAATGCGGAACTATTTTTGCAAAAACTGCCGCAGGAGAAGGCTCATAAAGAATAAGACTGTTTTCACTTTTTTCACCCTCATCGAGTGCGATGGGAAGTATTTCCTGAGTTTTGGGAATTTGCGTAAGAACATTTACAAAGCTCGTATACGAAATATCAAGCGAAGTAAATTCCCCCTTTAAAAATGCATCGGCAAGGGAGGCACCTATACTGTTACAATCAGAAATACCTATATCTGCCGCAACGGTATATTCAGTTGTGAAAATTGAAACATCCTTTTTCGCAAAGTATTCCGTAACCTTTTTTCCTATGGGGAAAATGATGTCACCATCGTTAATTTTTAAAGATTTAAAAAGGTTGTTGTTATAGCCGCCTGCAAGTCCACGGTCGCCTGCGATAACTATATGGCACGTCTTTCCGCCCTCACTACGGTGAGTGAAGGGGGAGGAGAAGTCCTTGTTAGACCTTTCAATATCAGAAAGTGTCTGTGACAAAATCTCAAAGAAGGGTCTGCTGTACTCAATACGCTCTTTTGCACGGCGAAGCTTACTTGTAGCGACAAGCTGCATTGCCTTTGTAATCTGTCTTGTATTTTCAACGCTCTTAATACGGTTTTTGATTGCTTTCATTGAAGGCATTGCGCTTCACCTCTCTTATGCCTTTACGGACAAAAATTTTTCTGCACATTCACTAATTGCCTTTTTCATCATTTCTTCTGTTTCGGCTGAAAGCTCGCCCGTCTCAGAAATGTTTGAAACAATGGCAGGGTAAGCAGTGTCAACGTAATCAAAGAGCTTCTTTTCAAACTCTCTTATATCACTTACCTCAATGTTTTTAAGATAGTCATTGACAACGGCATAGATAATAATTACCTGATGCTCAACACTTACGGGGTCATTTTTATCCTGCTTTAGTACCTCGACAATACGTTCACCCTGCTCAAGGCGCATCTTGGTGTCTGGGTCAAGGTCACTTCCGAACTGTGCAAACGCCTGAAGCTCACGATACTGGGAGTAGAGAAGCTTTAACGTGCCTGCAACCTTTTTCATTGCCTTAATCTGTGCGTTACCGCCAACACGGCTTACCGATATACCGGGGTTTACAGCGGGCATAACACCTGAATGGAAAAGCTCCGTTTCAAGGAATATCTGTCCGTCTGTTATAGAAATAACATTTGTGGGGATATACGCTGAAACGTCACCCGCCTGAGTTTCGATGATGGGAAGCGCAGTAAGTGAGCCTCCGCCATATTCAGGAGACAGACGTGCCGCACGTTCAAGAAGTCTTGAATGAAGATAGAATACATCACCGGGATATGCCTCACGTCCCGGGGGACGGCGGATAAGGAGTGAGAGTGCACGATATGCTACTGCGTGCTTTGAGAGGTCATCATATATAACAAGGACGTCCTTACCCTGATACATAAAGTGCTCACCCATAGCACAGCCTGCGTAGGGTGCAATATACTGCATCGGTGCAAGCTCACTTGCAGTTGCGGCAACAACGGTTGTATAGTCCATAGCGCCGCTCTTTTCGAGTGTATCAACAATCTGGGCAACGGTGGACTTTTTCTGTCCTATAGCAACATATATGCAGATAACGTCCTTACCCTTCTGATTGATGATGGTATCTATACCTATAGTGGATTTACCCGTCTGACGGTCACCGATTATAAGCTCACGCTGACCTCGTCCTATCGGTATCATAGAGTCAATTGCCTTAATACCTGTCTGCAGAGGAACACTTACAGATTTTCTTTCTATAATTCCCGGTGCATTTGTTTCTATCGGGCGGTATTCGGTGGCAGTAATATCACCCTTACCGTCGATAGGCTGACCGAGGGCATTTACAACTCTGCCGATAAGCGCCTCTCCTACGGGAACACTTACAACCTTTCCCGTGCGTTTTACAACGTCACCCTCACGTATTTGTGAGTCGGAGCCGAGGATAACAAGACTTACAAGGTTTTCCTCGAGGTTAAGTGCCATTGCCATTTCTCCGCCTGAAAACTCTACAAGCTCATTACTCATACAGTTGTCAAGTCCCTTTACCTTGGCAATACCGTCACCAACCTCAACTACGTAGCCGGTTTCCTTCTGCTCGGTCTTGTTTGAATAATTCTTTATCTGGTCTTTTATAATTTTACTGATTTCATCAGATTTAAGCTGCATAATTTCACCCTCTAACAATATGCTTAGGAAAGCTGTGCTTTTAAGGCATCGAGCCTTGCACGCACACTTGCGTCCGTTTGCGATTTTTCAGTTCTGATTATAAGCCCTCCTAAGATACTCTCATCCACTTTAAGGTCGAGAATAACCTTCTTGCCTAAGTCGTCGGAAAGCTTTCCTATTAGCCTTTCCCTGAGCGATTCGCTCAGCGGAGCGGCTGTTATTACAGTAACATTTTCAATGTTATATTTTTTGTTATAAAGCTTTTCAAAATTCTTCACACAATCGGGGAAAAGATGTGTACATTTCTTTTCGCAAAGAATTTTGATAAAGTTTCTCACGTACTGGGTGGTATCCCCAAAAGCTTCATCAATCAGAGAAAGCCTTGAAGAAAGAGGAACTGTGGGTGAGTCAAGAAGTGTTGCGTAATCAGTGTTTTCTAAAAAAACACTGCGCAGAGATGAAAGCTCATCCATAGTTTCCGGGAGGATTTTTTCCTC
>JAZRQT010000132.1:0-11120 GCA_045650105.1 Clostridia bacterium
GACTTCCCGAGGATAAATATTACGAGCTTGGACGTAAGTACCTTCCAAACGGCTCCTGCGGTGTTATTTCCTTTGGCGTAAAGGGTGGCAGAAAAGCTGCGGAAACATTTATGAAAAACTTAAAGCTTGCATCAATTGAAACACACGTTGCCGATTCAAAGACGTGCTGTCTGCATCCTGCAAGTGCAACGCACCGCCAGATGAATGATGATGAGCTTTTGGCGGCAGGTGTTTCTCCTGACCTTATCCGTTTTTCCTGCGGTATAGAGGATAAAGAAGATATTATTGCAGATATTAAGCAGGCACTTGAAGCCCTTTAATGGAGGTGTAGTGTATGCCCATTAAAATTCCGGTAAAACTGCCGGCTGCAAAGGTTCTGGCAAATGAAAATATATTTGTAATGGATGAAAAACGTGCACAGAAGCAGGATATCCGTCCGCTCAGAATAGGTATATTGAATTTAATGCCTACAAAAATTGAAACTGAAACACAGCTTGCACGCCTTTTGGGAAACACTCCTCTGCAGGTTGAGGTGGAGCTTGTGCAGGTAAGCACGCATAAGGCGAAGAATGTTTCCCAGGAGCATATGCTGGCATTTTACAAGACGTTTGATGAAATCAAAAATCAGAAGTTTGACGGCTTTGTTATAACGGGTGCGCCCGTGGAAAAACTCGAATTTGAAGAGGTGGACTACTGGGAGGAGCTTTGCACCATTATGGAATGGACAAAGACGAATGTCCACAGCACCTTCCACATTTGCTGGGGTGCACAGGCGGCACTTTACTACCATTACGGAATAAAAAAATATCCTCTGGAGAAAAAGCTTTCGGGGGTATTTGCTCATAAGGTTGTGTATAAAAACCCGATGCTTCTGCGTGGGTTTGATGACACATTTATGGTTCCTCATTCAAGGCACACAACGGTAAGCCTTGATGATATTAAAAAGTGTAAGGAGATAAAGGTGCTTGCTGTTTCAGAAAAAGCAGGTCTGTATGCGGCGGCAACTGCCAAAGGAAAGCAGATTTTTATAACAGGTCATTCTGAATATGACCAAGATACACTTAAAAAGGAATATCTGCGTGACAGGGATGCAGGTCTTAATCCCGATGTTCCTGAAAACTATTTTCCTGACGATAATCCTGAAAAGGAGCCTGTTGTTACGTGGAGAGGACACGCAAATCTCATATATTCAAACTGGCTTAATTACTTTGTATATCAGAGTACACCATACGATATTACGACCATAAAATGAAAAAAAGCAGGGTTTTCCCTGCTTTTTTTGCTTTTTCCATCTTGAAAAAAATGTCGCAGTGTTGTATAATAACAAAAATACTATATTTTTAATATGGGGGAGATTATACTATGGCATATTATTTTAACGAACCGTCGCGTACATTCAGTGAGTATTTGCTTGTGCCCGGATATACCGGCCCGGGATGTATTCCTGCGAATGTAAGCCTTAAAACACCTCTCGTAAAATACAAAAAAGGGGAGGAGCCTAAATATTCGCTCAACATTCCGCTTGTTTCTGCGATAATGCAGTCTGTTTCCAATGACACAATGGCAATTGCTCTTGCTAAAGAGGGCGGTATATCTTTCATATACGGCTCACAGTCCATTGAGGATGAGGCGGCAATGGTTGCACGTGTAAAGGGCTATAAGGCAGGTTTTGTTGTAAGTGACAGTAACTTAAAGCCCGATGACACTCTCAAAGATGTACTTGACCTTTTTGAAAAAACAGGTCATAACACTATGGCGGTAACTGCTGACGGAACGGCAAACGGCGTTCTTTTAGGCGTTGTGACAAGCCGTGATTACCGTGTAAGCAGAATGTCAACCGATATAAAGGTTAAGGAATTTATGACTCCTTTTGAAAAACTGGTATGTGCTCCCGAAAACACTACTTTAAAGGAAGCTAACGATATTATCTGGGAGCATAAGCTTAATTCTCTCCCGATAATTAATTCTAAGAATGAGCTTAAGTATTTCGTATTCAGAAAGGACTATTCAACACATAAGAGTAATCCTAACGAGGTACTTGATGATCAGAAGCGTTACCTTGTAGGTGCAGGTATAAACACCCTTGACTATGAAAAGCGTGTTCCCGCTCTTGTAGAGGCAGGTGCAGATGTGCTTTGCATCGACTCTTCAGAGGGTTATACCGCTTGGCAGGCGCAGACAATCAAGTTCATCCGTGACAAATACGGTGACGATGTAAAGGTAGGAGCCGGTAATGTTGTTGACCGTGACGGATTTATGTTCCTTGCTGAGGCAGGTGCAGACTTTATTAAGGTAGGTATCGGCGGCGGCTCCATCTGTATCACACGTGAAACAAAGGGTATCGGTCGTGGACAGGCTACCGCAGTTATTGAGGTTGCTGCAGCACGTGATGAATATTTTGAAAAGACAGGTATCTATATCCCGATTTGTTCTGATGGCGGTATAGTACACGACTATCATATGACACTGGCACTTGCTATGGGTGCTGACTTCCTTATGCTGGGAAGATATTTTGCACGCTTTGATGAAAGTCCTACGCCTAAGCTTAACATTAACGGAACATATGTTAAGGAATATTGGGGTGAGGGAAGTAACCGTGCACGTAACTGGCAGCGTTATGACCTTGGCGGTAAGGCAAAACTTTCTTTTGAAGAGGGTGTTGACTCTTACGTTGTATATGCAGGCTCGCTTCAGGATAATGTTGCAAAGAGCCTTTACAAGGTTTCATCCACAATGTGTAACTGTGGAGTGCTGACAATTCCCGAGTTGCAGAAGAATGCAAAAATAACACTTGTTTCTGCTACCAGTATTGTTGAGGGCGGCTACCACGACGTAACACTTAAAACAAGTGCAGGAAAGGATTGATTTTGATGTACAAGACAGACATTGAAATTGCGCAATCTGTAGAGATGAAGCATATCGGCGAAATTGCAAAAACAGCCGGTGTTGATGAAAAATATCTTGTGCAGTACGGAAATTATAAGGCAAAGGTTGATCTTTCCCTTCTGAAAGAAAGTGACAGAAAGGAAGGAAAGCTGATACTTGTAACGGCAATTACCCCCACTCCTGCGGGCGAGGGTAAGACAACAACCACAATCGGTCTTGCTGACGGTATGCGTAAAATCGGCAAGGGTGTTTGCGTTGCCCTTCGTGAGCCGTCACTCGGTCCTGTTTTCGGTATCAAGGGCGGTGCGGCAGGCGGCGGCTGGGCACAGGTTGTGCCGATGGAAGATATAAATTTACATTTTACGGGTGACTTCCACGCTATCGGTGCGGCAAACAATTTGCTTGCGGCGATGCTTGATAACCACATTTATCAGGGAAATGAGCTTAATATCGATCCACGCAGAATTTCGTGGAAAAGATGCGTTGATATGAATGACCGTCAGCTTCGTTATGTAACGGACGGCTTAGGCGGCAGGGTGAACGGCGTACCTCGTGAAGATGGTTACGATATTACTGTTGCATCTGAAATTATGGCGGTGTTGTGTCTTGCTTCCTCGCTTGCTGATTTGAAGGAGAGGCTTTCAAGAATTATCGTAGGCTACACCTATGACGAAAAGCCCGTTACTGCAGGTCAGCTTAAAGCGCACGGTGCTATGGCGGCACTTTTAAAGGATGCCATAAAGCCAAACCTTGTACAAACTCTTGAGGGAACGCCCGCATTCGTTCACGGCGGACCTTTTGCGAATATTGCACACGGCTGTAACAGTGTCATTGCAACAAAAATGGCAATGAAGCTTGGCGATTATGCCATTACGGAGGCAGGCTTCGGTGCTGATTTGGGTGCTGAAAAATTCCTCGATATAAAATGCCGCTATGCAGGACTTAAGCCATCTGCGGTTGTTATTGTTGCAACTGTGCGTGCGCTTAAGATGCACGGCGGGGTGGCAAAGGCTGATTTGGGTGTTGAAAATACAGATGCACTTTTAAAGGGTGTTCCAAATCTTCTGCGCCACGTTTCAAACATCAAAAACGTGTACAAGCTTCCGTCTGTTGTTGCGGTTAATAAATTCCCCACTGATACAGACAAGGAAATTCAGGTTATTATAGAGGAATGTAAAAAGCTTGGCGTAAATGTTGTCCTTTCCGATGTATGGGCAAAGGGCGGAGAAGGCGGAATAGAGCTTGCCGAGGAGGTAGTTCGTCTTTGTGAGCAGGATAATGACTTCACCTTCAGCTATGAGGACGAGCTTTCACTTCCCCAAAAGGTTGAGGCAGTTGTAAAGAAGGTTTACGGCGGCAGCGGTGTCGTATTTGACAAAAATGCGCAGAAACAGCTTAAAACCCTTGCAGACCTTGGCTTTTCAAAGCTTCCCGTATGTATTGCAAAAACACAGTACAGCTTTTCTGATGACCAGACAAAGCTTGGTGCGCCCGAGGACTTCACCGTTACAGTACGTAATGTTAAGGTGAGTGCAGGTGCAGGCTTTGTAGTAGTTCTCACAGGCGAGATTATGACGATGCCCGGACTTCCAAAGGTTCCTGCGGCAGAGAAAATCGACGTTGACGATAGTGGAAAAATCACAGGTTTGTTCTAAAACTTAATAATATAAAAATGAGGTGTCAAAAGTCTGACTTTTTGACACCTCATTTTTATATTAAAGATAGCTTTTCAAATATCCTTACGAGCAATGTTTCCGATATCAGCCTCCGACATTAAACAAACCGAGGACTAACGGAATTGTCACGCATGCCAGAATATTTGAAAGCAATGCCAACCCTGCACCTATGCGGCAGTCTTCCCCAACAAGACGGGGGAAGATGATTGTATTAAGACCGCAAGGCATAGCAAAGGTAATTATGGCTGTTTGCATTGCAATTTTATTAAACGGCATCAGCGCCAGACCAATTACAACGGGAATTATAATCAGTCTTAACGCAGTAATGATATATACTCTTTTCATTGAGAGAAGCTCTATGTAATCAAATTCAGAAACTACCATGCCTGCCAAAAGCATACTGACAGGTCCCATACAGGCGCTTGCCTTCCCGAAAATATCGGAGATAAGGGACGGAATCTTTATTCCTGAAAAACCGACAATTGCACCAAGCACCATTGAAACCATAACGGGATTAAAAAGCTTTTTGAATGTAATTTTAATTTTTGACAGACTGCAAAATCCCACAGTGTATGTATAAAAAGAAATGGGAAAACCGTAAATCATAGCGTTGAGAAGCCCGCTTGCACCGCCTATTGCCTCTGCTTTGGGGGTGCCCTTGTAGCCGTAATTGGGAATAATCAGCGAATATTCGCATATACTCTGTTCATAGCGCCTTTTATCAAAAAGTTTTGCAACAAAGTGCATTATAACCGTAAGACAAATTATAGTCGCCGCAGAAGCAATTAAAATCTGATAATTAGCTAAAACATATTCCATTGTAAAGTTAGCGGAAAATGTTTTAAACACATTAAAAGGTAAAAATACATTTACCAAAAGTGAAGAAAGAATAGGCGTATGCTCTGTCTTTATTTTTTTGCTCACGGCAAGGTAAAACCCTATTGCCGCAAAAGAAAAAAGAACAAGCACCTGTTTTAATACCAAAATCACTTAAGTTCGCCTCCTTAAGTTATTAGTATAATACAGAACGTTAGAAATGTAAACCCTAGATCCCATAGAAATAAGTTTTTTCTTTAAAAATCTTTACAAAACTGAAATTGTATAGTATTATAATGGCGTAATTGTATTGTATCGGCAAAAAGCCGAATAATAACAAGGAGGAATTTAATATGGAAAGACAAAGGAAAATGTCAACGAAGACAATGGTGCTGGGTGCTCTATTAACTGCTCTTGTGGTAATATTGCAGTTTATGGGGAGTTTTATCAAATTTGGAATGTTCTCTATTTCTTTGGTATTGATACCGATAGTTATTGGTGCAATAACCTGCGGAAAGAGAATGAGCACGTGGCTCGGTCTTGTGTTTGGCGCAGTAGTTCTGGCAAGCGGTGATGCGGCGGCGTTTTTGGTGGTAAATGCACCGGGAACGATTATCACAGTACTTCTTAAAGGTATTGCCTGCGGATTTTTTGCGGGTTTGGTGTACGAGCTTATTGCAAAGGCTACCAAAAAAACCTACATTGCGGGAGTCTCGGCGGCACTTGTTTGCCCCATTGCAAATACGGGTGTGTTTCTTTTAGGATGCCTTGCATTCTTTATGGAAACAATAGCTGTTTGGGCAGAGGGACTTGGCTTTGGTACGGATATAGGCAGATATATGATTTTCGGTTTGGTTGGCGGAAACTTCCTTTTCGAAATGGCTGTTAATACAATCTTAGCCCCTGCAATCGTACATATTATAAAGGTGGTTTCTAAAAATGATTTTAGCTATTGATATAGGAAATACAAACATAGTTACAGGCTGTATAAAAGACGGAAAAATCCTTTTCCGTGAAAGGCTTTCAACAAATCATACTGCTACAAAGCTTGAATATTCGGCGATATTCAAGACGGCTTTTGAAATGTATGGCATTAACTCAGGCGAAATTGACGGTGCGATTATTTCGTCGGTTGTTCCGTCTGTGACAGGTGTTGTAAAGGACTCTATTGAAACGCTATGCAATATACGGGTTATGGTTGTAGGCCCCGGAATAAAAACGGGAATAAGTATTGTTATTGATAATCCTGCACAGCTTGGAAGTGATTTGGTGGTTGATGCTGTTGCAGGTGTCAGTGAATACAGTGTTCCGCAGATAATAATTGATATGGGAACTGCAACAACAATTACGGCAATTGACCGTGAGAAAAGGTTTTTGGGCGGTGCTATAATGCCTGGGGTGAGGGTGTCGCACGATGCACTTATTGATCGCACATCACAACTGCCGAAAATTGCCCTTGAGAAACCTAAAAAGGTTATAGGAAGTAACACTATTGATTGTATAAAAAGCGGTATTATTTATGGTAACGCAGGTGCGATAGACGGAATTATAGACCGCTACCGTGAAGAACTGGGCGAGGATTGCACCGTTATTGCAACGGGCGGCCTTGCAAAGGTGATTGCCCCGCTTTGTAAAAATCAAATCATAATTGATGAGGATTTATTGCTCAAGGGATTAATGCTGATATACGAAAAGAACAAATGAGAAATTCGAAATGAAGTAAGGGAGATGCAAAAGTTTTGCATCTCCCTTTTTATTCTTATTATATTCGGTTTAGAAACGGAAGTCTCTGATTCCGTTCTGTATTTTTTCAAGATTATCCTTACAGATTTGCTTTACCTTTTCCTTTGGAATATTTTCAAGCTCTGCCTGGATGAGTGCCTCACCAATCTTTTTGGTATCCTCTGATGCGTAATCCATCAAAAATTCCTTGAGTGTCATAAGGGCATTGGGATGACAGCAGTTCTGAATTTGTCCCGTTTTGCACAGTGACATAAAGCGGTCGCCCGTTCTTCCTTCACGATAGCACGCAGTACAGAAGGAGGGGATATGCCCAAGCTCCATCAACCACTTCACAACCTCGTCAAGCGTTCTTGTATCGGAAACGTCAAACTGCTCGCTGTCGTGTGGGCGTTCTTCTTCCGTGTAACCGCCCACAGATGTGCGGGATGCACCGCTTATCTGCGATACACCGAGCTTTATTACCTTTTCACGCACTGCCTGGCTTTCACGTGTGGAAATAATCATTCCCGTATACGGTGTCGAAATTCTTATAAGAGCGCAGATTTTTGCAAAGGTTTCATCATCAATTCCGTTGTCAAAAACATCGGGGTCAATATCGTCGGCACGCTTAATTCTCGGCACGCTGATTGTGTGCGGGCCTACTCCGTGCACAGCCTCAAGATGCTCTGCATGCATCAAAAGTCCTGCAAATTCATACTTATAAAGCTCCAGACCAAACAAAACGCCCAATCCTACATCATCGATGCCGCCCTCCATAGCCCTGTCCATTGCCTCTGTATGATAATTGTAATCGTGTTTAGGACCTGTGGGGTGGAGTTTAAGGTAGCTTTCCTTATGATAAGTTTCCTGGAAAAGAATATATGTGCCTATTCCTGCATCCTTGAGCTTTCTGTAGTTTTCTACAGTTGTTGCGGCAATATTTACGTTAACACGTCTTATTGCGCCGTTTTTATGCTTGATTGAATAAATTGTATTAATACATTCAAGGATGTATTCAATGGGATTATTTACGGGGTCCTCGCCCGACTCTATTGCAAGACGCTTATGACCCATATCCTGAAGTGCGATAACTTCTTTCCTTACTTCCTCCTGCGTCAGCTTTTTCCTTGCAATATGCTTGTTGTTGTAATGGTAAGGGCAGTACACGCAACCATTTACGCAGTAATTTGATAAGTAAAGAGGCGCAAACATTACAATTCTGTTGCCATAAAATGCCTGCTTTATTTCCTCTGCAAGCTTATACATCTCCTGAACCTTTTCAGGAATTTCGCAGGCAAGAAGCACTGATGCCTCTCTGTGGTTAAGTCCTGCGCAGTGAGTACCGTTTTCATCCCTGCGCGGTCTTGCCTTGTCAAGAATACTGTCAATAAGCTCGATATTGTTTTTGTTTTCCTCCGCATACGCAAGAGTCGCACGGATTTCCTCATCGCTGATAAATTCGTCTGCAATCATTGATTTTGGATTATACATATTTATTACTCCTTTCTTTCAGGTCAGAAAAATCTTTCCCGTCAGTAATTTTTTCTTATTATATTTTATCAGTCTTTTATCTCCCAGTCAATAGGAGATTTAAGGTGAGATATTAAAATTTCATTTGCTTTTTTAAAGTGCCCGCATCCCATAAATCCACGTGATGCACTAAGCGGACTTGGATGCGCCGCCTCCAGTACATAGTGGCTGGGGTTTGTAATAAGCTCCTTTTTGCGCCTTGCATTATTTCCCCACAGAAGAAATACAATGGGGTCATTTCGTTTGTTGAGCTGACGTATTATTTCATCTGTGAAAAGCTCCCATCCCTTATCGTGGTGACTGTTTGCCTCGCCTGCCCGAACAGTGAGCACGGTGTTTAAAAGAAGCACGCCCTGCTCTGCCCAGCTCATAAGATAACCGTTTTTAGGAATACTGCAGCCAAGCTCTGCATTAAGTTCCTTATACATATTAAGAAGAGATGGGGGAATAGGCACGCCCGGCTTTACGGAAAAAGCCATTCCGTGCGCTTGCCCCGGCTCGTGATAAGGGTCCTGACCTAAAATTACCACCTTAACACTTGAAAAGGGTGTTGCCTTTAGTGCAGAAAACAAATCGTACATATCGGGATATACGGTAGAGTTTGCATATTCTTCCTTTAAAAATCTTCTAAGACGCAGATAATATTCTTTTTGAAATTCACCGCCGATTTTTTCATCCCAGTCATTGGCAAGCTTTACCATAATAACCCTCTCCTCATATAGTCTTTTTCATTACGCAGTTGCGAAAAACTACACCGCCGTGATGCATTACGGCAATGCCCGCTTTCTCAAACCCCATTTTCAGGTAAAATTCTTCTGCAGTTTTACTCGAATCAAGGCTAAGCTCGCAAATCCCGTTCTCCTTCGCCCATGCCTCTGCTTTCAAAAAAAGCTTTGTGGCAATACCACGGCGTAAAAAATCCTTGTGTGTATAAAGGCGGTTTATATAGCCGCTTCTCTCCATACTTATAAAGCCGACCATTTTCCCCTTTTCAAATGCTGCCAGATTAAAGCAGGGGGAAAGATTTGCACGGAATTTGTTAATATCAAAATTTTGCGGTGCCCACGCATCAAGCTCCTCCTGCGTGTAGTCTTTTGCACATACGCAGTGCACTGTCTGCGTAATTAATTGTACTACATCGTCATATTCGTCGTCAAGTAATCTTCTTATATACATAGAAAAACCTCCTATATATGGGGAACACAAAGAAAGTAGTGCATTATAATCCGATGAACGGTCGGTGCTGCTTTATTTGTGTGCCAAAAACATAACCCACATACAATTGTATGTGGGTTAGTCGAAATCAATTACTTAAATTTTCTTTTTCTTGCAGCTTCAGACTTCTTCTTACGCTTTACGCTGGGTTTTTCATAATGCTCTCTTTTTCTAACCTCGGACAATACGCCTGCCTTAGCACAAGAGCGCTTAAACCTTCTCAGGGCGCTATCTAAAGATTCATTATCTTTAACTCTGATCTCTGACATTTCATACCCTCCCCTCGCAGCACTTGCTCATCAAGCTCTGCATAAAGTAACATACTAATTATAACATAAGAAAACTAACTGTCAAGAATTTTTTTAAAAATTTTTAAACAGCCTCTTAGTGCTTGATATAAAACGGTATTTGTGATAAAATAAATCCGCTTATATATAAGGAAATAATTTGTACGGAGGTGCATTATGATAACATATGACGAAATAAGAAAAAACGAAGATATAAAAAACTATATAACACATGCCGACAAAAGTTTGGAGGCGCTCGGCTTTACAGAGCATAGCTTTGCCCACGTGACACGTGTTGCACATACTGCAAAATATATATTGGAAACACTCGGGTATGACAAGCACAAAATTGAGCTTGCAATGATTGCGGCATATCTTCACGATATAGGAAATCTCGTTAACCGTGAAGAGCATAGTCAGAGCGGCGCTGTGATGGCTTTTCGAATCTTAGATAAATTAAATATGGAAAGTAATGATGTTGCAACGGTGGTTACGGCTATAGGAAATCACGACGAGGGAACAGGTGTGGCGGTAAACGAAGTGGCGGCGGCTCTTATCATTGCTGATAAAACAGATGTACGCCGCAGTAGGGTGCGCAACAGTGACATTTCTACCTTTGATATACACGACAGAGTTAATTATTCTGTGCGTAATTCTACCGTAACTATTAATGAAGAAAAGACAATTATTCAGCTTGAACTGGATATTGATACAAAATTTGGTTCAGTTATGGATTATTTTGAGATATTTATGGGAAGAATGATTATGTGCCGCAAAGCAGCAGAGAAATTAGGGCTCAGATTTAAGCTCGTAATAAACTCCCAGCAGCTGCTTTAAAAATTTTTTCAAAAAACGACAAAAAAGGTGTTGACAAAGTGGATGTAGGTGTGGTAATATAACACACGTTGTCGCTTTTGAAGATTGACACAAAAAAACTTAAAAAAGTTTAAAAAAAGTGTTGACAAAGAAGCTTTAGCGATGTATAATA
>JAZRQT010000133.1:0-8276 GCA_045650105.1 Clostridia bacterium
TAGTAGTTTAGAAAATGTGACTTTACCAGACTCTATTCGTTCAATTGGTACCTATGCTTTTTCAAGTTGCAACTTAACTGAAATTATATTACCTCAAAACGTAACATATATTGAGAGTGTTTTAGGAAAACCAATGACTAAACAAGCCTTCTCTTTCCCTACTATTTCTAAGGAAAAACAACTTACTGGAAGCAAGGCTGTATATGGCTCGGATTACTACACTCTAATTGCATATTTTAATGAAGATGATACTTTATTTGGATATTTTCTAATATCTCAAAATAAACTTTTTAATCCTAGAATATTTAGAAATGCAAATGTTATGAATAAACGTTTGCATTATTTTGGGGATGAAGAATTTGGCGGTGGTTTATATGCAATATCTAACTCTTATCTCGGTCGTAGAGACGGAAGCATCCATCACCTTAAATATTACTACCACCACTTAGGAACTAATAATTGTATAATTGGAATAGGATTATCGTCGTTAGGTTATTCTCAAGGTGATATTCCTTATGTTAAAACGTCTCTTATCTATGATGGTACATATATTGACTATAACGATTATTCATCTCAATATAAAGAAATAGACAAATTTAAAACTAATACTTTCGCTATATTTATTGCAGATGATGAATTTATTGACATTGAGGCTTTTTTAAATCTTGAAACTCAAGAGGGACTTGCATTAACACACATAGAATTAGACCGATTAGTAGATTAACAGAACTACTTCTTGATACAAACTAATCTATCCCACGTAAACTTAAATATTCTTATCTTATTCTGTTCCCAGCGTTTTACTTTCAGCAAGCTGACATTCATTCTCTTTGCCAATTCCTCTTGGGTTATGTTTAGCTTTTCACGAAGTTCTTTTATGTTTCTCCCCTGACCGTCATACAGAAATTTATTATAATCATCAAGCAATTCATAAACATTAACGTCAAACAACTCAGCAAGTTTTTCCATAACCTCGGCGGAGTAATAATCTCTGTCGGGGTTTTCGTATTCTATGTAGGTACTTCTTTCAAGACTTAGGTAATCAGCAACGTCTGATTGATATAGTCCTTTTTGATATCTGTAATATCTTAGTTTGTCCGCAACTGTTTCAATTTTATCAGCAGTTGGAAACTTCAATGCAAATTTCTGTGCCTCTGATACCTTTTTAGGAGCTATAAACCGAAATGAATGCAGATACATAGGAAGTAGCTTATGTTTCCTGTAAGCAAAAGAGAGATTATCGCCAATTCTTACTATTTCACCACAAAAGGGAGCAAATATTCCCTCTTTTGCGTCAAAAGGAGCCGCTATGAGGGGATTGTTTTATCAATGCACCGTGCAACATATGTAGCAAGCTTAGTCTTTTTATCAGTATTAAATGAAGAAATTCCTTTTATAAGACCAATTGTTCCTATTGAAATCAAATCGTCATTGTCGCCTGCAGCAGTGTATTTTTTTACTATATGTGCTACAAGTCTGAGGTTTCTTTCAATTAAAATGTTCCTCGCATCTTCATCACCGTTTTTCATCCTTTTCAGATAGAACGCCTCCTGGCTCTCTGTAAGCGGTTCGGGAAAGCTTCCGCTTTGAAGCAGCCATACAGAGCCTGCCAGGGTGCGTTTTCCAAAAAATTTCCACAGCAAGAAAAACACCTCCGAATAAATCATACTACAGTTATATTCATTTTTTCACCCAATTGTGCATGTACTATTTTAATTCGTGAAAATATTGAATTTTACCACTTGACAACCAATGCGAGTGTGGTATACTAAGCGAAAAAAGGTTTTTTAATGTAGAGGTGTATTGTTATGAGTAAGCATCAGCACAGTTGTGTTAATGAATGTATCAGGAATTTTAACAACAACAAGGGAAAACCGTTTAAAATCATTATGGGTTTTTATAAGGGTGAGGCCTCGACCCTCATTAAAAGCGCAATTTTGCTGACTTTTCAGAATCTCCCCGTATGGGTGCTCCCGATTGTTACTGCAAATATTATTAATATTGCAACCAATCCTTCGGGACATACTCTTTCCGAAATTATTATAAACGCCATACTTCTGGCTGTTGTAGTTTTTCAGAATGCGTTTTCAACCTTTGGTGTATCAAGGGTTTATGACCAGTTAACAAGAAAAATCGAATATTCTCTTCGCAGCGGTATTATTCAGAAGATTCAGCAGCTTTCCATAGGTTATCATAAAAACACGAGCGCAGGTAAGCTTCAATCGAAAATTATGCGTGACTGCGAAAATATCGAGGTTTTGCTCGCCACCAGTTACAGAAATCTGTATGTTATTGTTGTAAGCAGCATTATAACCATTACAATTACTGCCTGTAAAAGCCCTGTTATACTTTTATTTTTTGTGCTCCTTGTCCCTGTTGAGGTTTTCCTTGTACGCATACTTGGAAGAAGTGTAAGAAAAAGAAACAGCAGTTTCAGAACAGAGGTCGAGCAGACGCAAGCAGATGTTTCTGAAATGCTTGAGCTTATCCCCGTAACACGTGCACACGGTCTTCAAAAACATGAAGTGCAGAAAATGAATGCACGTCTCGGCACTGTTATGAACGCAGGATATAATCTTGATAAAGCAAACAACTTCTTTCTTGCTTTTAGTTGGGTTGTTATGCAGCTTGCCCAGCTTTGCTGTCTTACATTTTCAGGAATACTGGCATTTAACGGAAAAATTTCTGTTGGTGAGGTTGTTCTGTATCAGACATATTTCGGGCAACTTGTAAACTACATAAACATCCTCTTTAATTTGTATCCTCAGATTACAAAGGGTATGGAATCAATAAATTCTATCGGTGAAATTTTCTATGATGAACAGGTTGAAACAGATAACTCCATTATCCCTCTTCCAGATATAAAAGGTCAGGTAGAATTCAAAGATGTTTGTTATGCATATAAAGACAGCGATACGCTTACCCTTAAAAACTTTTCTTTATTTGTAAACGAGGGCGAAAGCATCGCCTTTGTCGGTTCTTCAGGGGCAGGAAAGTCAACTCTTCTGGACCTTCTTATCGGCTTTGACCGCCCGACAGACGGACAAATTCTTATTGACCGTGTCAATATGATGAATCTTGATATGTCCCAGTACAGAAGTCAGATTGCCGTCGTTCCGCAAAACACAATCCTTTTTGCAGGCTCCATACGTGATAATATTACATACGGTCTTGATAACGTTTCTGATGAGGACGTAAATAATGTTTTAAAAAGCGTCGGTCTTGATGACCTTGTAAAATCTCTTCCCTGCGGTATGCATACCATCCTGGGTGAGCACGGCGGAAAGCTTTCAGGCGGACAGAGGCAGCGCATTTCGATTGCACGTGCACTCCTTAGAAAGCCACGACTGATTATTTTTGACGAAGCAACCTCTGCACTTGACTCTGCCTCTGAAAAGAAAGTGCAGGAGGCTGTTGATAATATGATGAAGCAGTGTACTACCTTCATCGTTGCCCACCGTCTTTCCACCATAAGAAATGTTGACAGAATTGTTGTTCTTGATAAAGGTGAAATCAAAGAAATCGGCACACATGATGATCTGATGGCAAAAAAAGGTGCTTTTTATAACCTGAAAAAAATGCAGGAATAGATTTTATGCGAAAAACCATACTATTGATACTCTCGCAAATACCCTTGACCCCGTAATTCTTTTCATTTCCTGAACTTTAAAATAATGTTCTTATATCAACAAACGGAGTGTAATATTATGAAAGAAAGAATTTACAGTATCCCGCTTACCGATGCCCTTAATGAGGGTTGCGGCTGCATATTGTGTACAATTGAAAAAAAACTTGAGCAGGACGGCGTTACATATTTTCTCGGTCCATCTCTTATGGAGCCTGACAACCGTGAAATGACGAATGACAAAGGATTTTGCCGCAGGCATCTTAATATGCTTTTGGAGGGAAATCATCGCCTCGGCCTTGCTCTTATTCTTGAAACACACGTTAAGGCACTTTCAAAAAAGCTTGATATAAAGAAGAAATCAGGCTTGTTTTCAAAAGGAATTGATACCGATGCGATGTACAGTAATATATATAATGCCGTGCATAGCTGTGCACTGTGCGACAAGCTTTCCGCCCAAATGGCAGATGCGGCAGGCAATCTCGCCTATCTTTGGGATAAAGAGCCTGATTTTCGAAAAAAATTTGAAAACTCTTCTGCCCTTTGCTCCGAACATATGGCTCTTGTCCTCTCTGTCTGTAAAAGAGAGCTTAGTGCAAAGAAATGTGAGGAGTTTTCGCAAATGCTTATAAATCAGCAAAAAAATGCTCTTGATGCACTTTTTGACGATTTACACGCCTTTACACTTTCCTTTGATTACAGGAACACGGGAAAGCCTGATAAAAATGTTGCAGACAGCGTTCCAAGGGCGGTAAAGCATCTGACTAAATTTTAATATACGGGAAAGAATAACGTGTAAACACACGTTATTCTTTTTTTGGAGTGAGTTATATGTCTTTTGGCAAGGATTTTGCACAAATACCGCAAACTATAAGCTGTATCGAGCTTGACACAAAAAGGTTTCTCCTTTTTTGTCCTACCTCGGGCTTTGCCTTTCAGCGTTTTGCCCCCTATTCAAGCGGCTGGTCGCTTCTTCCCGAAAATGCTTTAAGAGAGCTTACTCCGCTTGACCTGGGCTTTGATTTTTTCTCACCACGCCTTTTATCTGACGGAAAAGAGGTTTTTCTGTCAGGACAAATCTGCAATGCACAAACCTCCTCCTGCAAGGACTTAGTATGTGTGCCGAGGCTTCTTCACGCACAGGGCGGCGCTCTTTTACAATCTCCCGCTCCGTTTCTTAATGAAAAGAGAGAATACAGGCGCCTTGTAACGCTTTACGAAGGGGAAAAGGCAGATACCTTCGGCGTTTTTTTTGAGGCAGTTATTAATTTTCATCAAGATGCATTTTCCTTTCTTCTACGTGATAATGTTTTAATTGAGTGTGACGGCACCATTTTTACAGCCGCATTTAAAGATAAAAAACGCTCGTTTAACGTAGAAAACCCCACATCAATTCACATTTTTTCACGCAAGGAAGCAATAGAAATATTTATTGACGGGAAGGTTTTTACATCCATGCTCTCTGACAGCGGTCTCGGAGGCATAAAAATAAATACCGGCTCATGCAGAGCCGATATTTATAAGTTAAACGAATTTTAATATTTCTTCTTCGCCTTTACCACGCTTCCCAAGTCCTTCTATCGCAATGTCTGTCATATTGCGGCAGAGTGTATCCAAAACATCCTTTGGTGCAATCTCCTCATCCTTCCCTTCGGCTGCAAGTTTTCGCAGCTCGGAGGGTTTCTTATCTATTGAGTTTTCGCACAAAAAGCTATTAAGTGTTTTCTTAGCCTTTTCATAGTTACTGAGTATTCCTAAGTTAAACGCAGGCGGCATAAAGAACCGACCTTCCTTCTGCGTGCAATCACTTCTCACTTCAAGAGTTCCCCTTGACGTAATCTCTACATTTCGAAATGACAGATAACACTCAATATCCTCTTCCTTAGCGTCATAAACCTCATTTTCAAAATACTCCTTGATTTTTACCGGCTCAAAAACTTCATATTTTCCGTTTCTGATACGGTTAAACATCCCTTTTTCAAGGAAAAAATCAATAATATCATCACACGAGCGAAAATCACGGTCAATCTTTCCCGTTATTTCAGGTGAGTTTCCAAAGCCACTGTTCTCCCACAGATAATCTCTGAAAATTCGCCAACCTTTGTTTTCAAAATCAGGCGAATTGCCAAAAATCAGCGCCCGTACAAAATCCATTCTGCAAAAAAGCGTGTACACCTCTGGAAGACGCTTTTCGTCAATATCAAGATGTGTCTGTACCGACGACATAAACGCC
Source organism: Clostridia bacterium (assembly GCA_045650105.1). GTDB lineage: Bacteria > Bacillota > Clostridia > UMGS1883 > UMGS1883 > UMGS1883. Next base: position 5,859 of record JAZRQT010000133.1, read on the forward strand.
GGGAAATCATTATAACTATGCTTTCCCGGGAATTTGTGCAAATATTCCTGCACCATATTGTAGGTAGCAAACGGCGTATGATTTACACTGATATTTTTAAAGTTAGGGTTTGTCCCCACACCGCATAGGCGATGGTTTTGCTTGCTAAGAAACTCCTGCACCATATTGTAATACCTGTCAAAACGTGCCTTGATTTCGCACAGATTATCGCCGTGCATCATCGAAAACTCAAAATTGTTGTACGAATTATCAAAGCTCAGACAATCTCCCGCAGAATTTTCCATAAAGAGCTTTTCCCCATTTACCCCGTGAAGCACGCAGAAAAAGCCCTTCCCCTCAATAAAATCCATAATGGAGGCGACATACTTTGTATCTACGTCGCCCCCATTATTATTTACCAGCGGAAATTCCAGTTCTACGCCTATATTGCAGGATTTCTTCCCCACAAAAGGTTTTATAAATCTGTCGTATACAATTTCACGCGGATTTCTCATATTCTTTTACCACTCAAGAAGATTTGCCATGAAGCTGTCAAGCTCATCTATCTTAATTCTCTTCTGCTCCATGGTATCACGGTCACGAACTGTTACAGCCTCATCCTCAAGTGTTTCAAAGTCGATTGTGATACATACAGGTGTACCAATCTCGTCCTGACGGCGGTAACGCTTACCGATAGAGCCTGCATCGTCATATTCGCAGTTATACTTCTTGATAAGCTTCTGATATACTTCATCAGCCTTATCTCCAAGTTTCTTTGAAAGAGGAAGAATTGCCGCCTTAACAGGTGCAAGTGCAGGATGAAGTCTTAATACAACACGTGTATCTCCTTCTCCAACTTCCTCCTCGTCATATGCCTCGCAAAGGAAAGCGAGTGCAACACGGTCAGCACCGAGTGACGGCTCTACAACATAAGGAACATAACGCTCATTTGTAATCTGGTCAATATATTCCATACTTTCACCGCTGTGGTTTTGGTGCTGGGTAAGGTCAAAGTCAGTTCTGTCTGCAATTCCCCAAAGCTCACCCCAGCCAAACGGGAACATAAATTCAATATCCGTTGTAGCGTTTGAATAATGGCTAAGCTCCTCCGGACTATGGTCACGAAGTCTGATATTTTCCTCCTTCATACCAAGTGAAAGAAGGAAATCTCTGCAGTAATCCTTCCAATACTTAAACCATTCAAGGTCTGTTCCGGGCTTGCAGAAGAACTCAAGCTCCATCTGCTCAAACTCTCTTGTACGGAAAATAAAGTTACCGGGTGTAATCTCATTACGGAAGGACTTACCTACCTGTGCAATACCAAACGGTACTTTCTTACGGCTTGTACGTGCAACATTTTTAAAGTTTACAAAAATACCCTGTGCCGTTTCAGGACGAAGGTATATTTCAGCCTTCGCATCCTCTGTAACACCCTGGAAAGTCTTAAACATAAGGTTGAACTTACGTATATCGGTAAAGTTATGCTTACCGCAATCGGGGCAGTTAATATTATTTTCGTGGATATAGCTGAGCATCTCTTCATTGCTCCAACCATCAACAACAATATCCTCGCCTTTTTCGTGGCAGAAATCCTCAATCAGCTTGTCTGCACGATGTCTTGCCTTACATTCCTTACAATCCATAAGAGGGTCTGAAAAGCCGCCAACGTGACCGCTTGCCACCCATACCTGCGGATTCATAAGAATTGCACAGTCAAGACCTACATTGTAAGGGCTCTCTGTAACAAACTTTTTCCACCACGCACGCTTTACGTTGTTTTTATACTCAACACCGAGCGGACCGTAGTCCCATGTATTTGAAAGACCGCCGTATATTTCACTTCCTGCATAGACATATCCACGTCCCTTGCAAAGTGCAACAATCTTCTCCATTGTTTTATCCTGATTTCTCATCAAAGGTTGCCTCCCTTTATCCTTAATAAACATATTTTACCCCATATAGCAGTGTTTGTCAATCAAAATAAAGTACTCCATTTATTATTTAGAGCAAGTTTTTTATTCTTTTTGCAATTTTTTTCAAAATACCCCTTGACAAACAGCTCAAAACCCACTATAATGTATCAAGTCAGCGGATGACAATTGTGTACAAGTTGCACTTCGAAATCTGACGTGACTTCTTATCCGGCCCGGTAGTTCAGTTGGTTAGAACGCCAGCCTGTCACGCTGGAGGTCGAGGGTTCGAGCCCCTTCCGGGTCGCCAATTTGCTGCCCTAGCTCAGCAGGCAGAGCACTTCCTTGGTAAGGAAGAGGTCGGCAGTTCGAATCTGCTGGGCAGCTCCATATATGTGCCATTAGCTCAGTTGGTAGAGCACCTGACTCTTAATCAGGGTGTCCAGGGTTCGAGTCCCTGATGGCGCACCATAAGGAAAACCGTGTAAATGCCTATATTTCGGGCGATACACGGTTTTTTCTTTTTACA
>JAZRQT010000134.1:0-2645 GCA_045650105.1 Clostridia bacterium
GTATGAACATTACCGCCAAAACACAAAAAAATAAATTTACTCTTTACAAATTGCAATTTTTAGTGTAAGTTATTATAGGGACGTTTTTTTAGAAAGGTTTGAACTTATGGATAAGCGTCTTATATGGGCGATAAAATCTTCATGTGTTACTCCTACCCGTAAAAAGCTTGAAGAGCTTTGGGCAAGGGAGGATTTATTTGATGAAGACCTTATTGATATAAGAGATAAAAAGTGTATGCGGGCGGTTTACAGCTTTGAAAGGGCTCTTGAAAAGGGGTGCCATATAGTTACCTATATTGACGATATTTATCCGCAGGCTTTTCGTGAAATATCACTGCCGCCACCTGTTCTTTATCTGAGGGGCAATGTCCACGCACTCAGCCACGGTGTTTATGCAGGAATGGTAGGATGCCGTAAGAGTGATGACTACGGACTCAGGATGGGAATACAGCTTGCACGTGAAATAGGCCAGACAGGCGCAGGTATAGTTTCAGGCGGTGCAGAGGGTGTAGATGCTGCCTGCCATCAGGGTGCAATTATGGCAGGTGTGCCGACGATTGCAGTTTTTGGTACGGGCGTTGATATAAGCTATCCTCATTTTAATGCGGAGCTTTTTGAAAGAATTGTGCATAGCGGCGGTGCACTTATAAGTGAATTCCCTATGGGTTATTCCCCTACAAAAAAGACGTTTCCGCAAAGAAACAGACTTATTGCCGCACTTTCAACGGCAGTGGTGGTTGTACGTGCAGGAAAAAACAGCGGTTCGCTTATCACAGCAAATCAGGCAATAAATATGAATAAAACGGTTTTTGCCGTTCCCGGGAATATTGATGACGGGTTAAGCATCGGCACAAACGAGCTTATCCGTGACGGTGCATTTCCGCTTCTTAGTGCAATGGACGTTATAGATGAGCTTATTGAAAGAAAGCCTGACTTTTTTGTCAGAGAAAAGGAAGAAAAGCCAAAAATAGAAATTCTGCCGTATGAAAAACCGACCAAAAAAGTGAAAACGAATGTAGTTCTTTCGGAATATGAAAGAGAAATTGTAAATATAATAAATGACGGATACACGGCGCTCCCCGAAATAGAGGGGCATATAAGCTTTGATGCGTCAAGGCTTACGGCTCTACTGGGAATGATGGAAATGAAAGGTGTTATAAAGCGGGGCAGCGATAAAAAATATAAAATGACAAGCGGAGGAGAATGTTAATGGCAAATTATCTTGTAATAGTTGAGTCACCGGCAAAGGCAAAAACCATTAACAAATATCTGGGCAAAAACTATACGGTAATCGCATCTATGGGACATATGCGTGATTTACCAAAAAGTCAGCTCGGAATAGATATTGAAAATAATTATGAGCCTAAGTATATTACCATAAGGGGCAAGGGCGACCTTCTTTCAAAGCTTAAAAAAGCGGCAAAGAGTGCCGACAAGGTATACCTTGCAACTGACCCTGACCGTGAGGGGGAGGCAATCAGCTGGCATCTTGCCAAGATACTTGAAATAGATGAAAACCAAAAATGCAGAATTACATTTAACGAGGTTACAAAGTCAGCCGTAACGGCATCTCTTAAAGAGGCGAGACCCATTGACAGTAACCTTGTAGACGCTCAGCAGGCCCGCAGAGCGCTTGACAGAATTGTGGGATATAAAATAAGCCCCATACTCTGGAAAAAGGTTAAAAAGGGTCTTAGCGCCGGCAGAGTGCAATCTGTTGCTACAAAGCTTGTGGTAGACCGTGAGCGTGAGATAAATGCATTTGAGCCGAAGGAATACTGGTCTCTTAGTGCCAATCTCAAGGTAGCAGGAGAGAGAAAGGCTCTTACATCCCGTTTTTACGGTGTTAACGGTAAGAAGAAGGATCTTAAAAGCTTCGAGGAAGCGCAGAAAATACAGCAAATGGCATCGCAGGGTGATTTTGTTGTAACAAAGGCTAATTATAGTGAGAAAATGCAGCAGCCCTCACCGCCCTTTACTACAAGTACCCTCCAGCAGGAGGCGAGCAGGAAACTGGGCTTTACATCAAGAAGGACTATGTCTGCTGCACAGCAGCTTTACGAGGGTGTTGCGATTCCCTCAAAGGGAACATTGGGTCTTATCACATATATGAGAACGGACTCCCTCAGAATTACGCCTGAGGCGCAGATGGCTGCACGCAGTCTTATTTCGCAGAAGTACGGTGCGCAGTATACTCCCAAGTCACCAAGAATATATAAAACGGGAAAGAATGCGCAGGATGCGCACGAGGCAATAAGACCTACAGACGTTACTATTCTTCCCGAAAGCATTAAGGAGGCGGTAAGTGCCGACCTTTATAAGCTTTATAAGCTTATCTGGGAAAGATTTGTTGCAAGTCAGATGTCAAATGCAGTGTATGATACATTAAATGCGGAATTTGATGCATCGGGCGCAACTTTCCGTGCAAGCAGTAAGGCACTTAAATTCCCCGGATACCGTGCAGTATACATTGACGGCAGTGAAGAAAACGAGGAGAAGGATGCAAAGCGCCTTATAAAGATAGAGGAAGATATGCACCTTCAGGCAGAGGAAATTGAGCAGGAACAGCATTTTACAGAGCCGCCTGCAAGATATACAGAAGCCTCTCTCATAAAAACAATGGAGGAAAACGGTATTGGAAGACC
>JAZRQT010000135.1:0-6272 GCA_045650105.1 Clostridia bacterium
AGTCCTGCGATAAGGTCAAGGTGGATATGCACATTTTTTAAGTTGACAAGTTTTTTCACCGTATCTCTCAGCTTCTCAAATTCAATCTTTCGTCCTATATCTTTTATTGTCTTCTCATTTGTTGACTGCACGCCTATTTCAAACTGAAAAAGTCCATTGGGTGCAGTTTTAAGGATTTCTATTGTTTCATCATCAATAAGACTGCCTGCCATTTCAAAATGAAATAGGGTTTCTTTTGCGTTATCAATTAAAAAGGCGAAAATTTCCTTTGCACGTTTTTTATCGGCATTAAATGTTCTGTCAACAAATTTAACAAGGGGGACATTATTTTCTATAAAGAATAAAAGCTCCTTTTTTACACGCTCTATATCAAGATAGCTTACACGTGAGTTGTTTCCCGAAAGGCAATATGCACAGCTAAACGGACACCCTCTCGAGGACTCATAATAAATAATCTTACCCTTAAAATCACGTATGGTTTCATCATAGGGAAATTCATATTCATTAATATCAGACGGTGCGCACATCGGTGTACAAAGTATTTTTCCGTCTTTTCTGTAAGTAAGTGAGGGTACATTTTCCATCGGGGCAGAGTTTTTAATTGCATCTAAAAGCGCTTTTACAGCCTTTTCCCCTTCGCCCGATATTATATAGTCCACCCACGGATTTTTCTGCATAATTTCGTCTGGGTCATAGGAAACCTCGTGCCCGCCTAAAATTATTTTAAGCTGCGGATTAACCTCTTTGAGGCATCGGCAGATATAAAGCACCTTTTCTATATTCCATATGTAGCAGGAAAAGGCAATCACATCCGCCTTTTGCATATGGAGTGATGCAATTATACTGTCGATATTATCATTTATGGTATATTCTTTAATTAACGGCGAAAACTCACTGCAATGCTTTGCAATTGTCCTGATAGCAAGATTTAAGTGTACATATTTTGCATTGAGCGTAGTAAAAACAACTTTCATAGCGACCCCTTTAATATATCACTTCTTTAAGACAAAGTCCGCAGGCAGGAAGTGTTGCGCCTGCCATTTCTCTGATTTTCTTTTCAAAAATTTGCTCTGCAATATCCTCTTGAAGCTTTCCTGTCCCGATTTCAAAAAGAGTTCCTGCAATGATACGGACCATATTGTAGAGAAATCCAGTTGCGTTAATTCTTATTTTAATTATTTCCTTATCTTGCGTAATCTCAATGAAGTTCACTGTTCTGACAGTGCTTTTTTTTATTTTGCCAACAGAGGAAAATCCCCTGAAATCGTGCGTTCCTACAAGACTTTGCGCCGCAGTGCGCATTTTCTCTACATCAGGCGACACTTCGGTTACAAAAACGTATTTTCGTCTAAATACATCAGGCTTTTTTGTTGCTATAGTGTATTCATACGTTTTTGAAACAGCATTAAGTCTGCTGTGAAAACGCTCATCAGCCTCACTAAGTGCGGTTACACGAATATCTTCAGGAAGGTATCTGTTAAGATACTCCATTATTTCTTCACACTCTATATCCGTCAGGCACTTAAAATTAGCTACCTGACCTACTGCATGAACACCTGCATCTGTTCTGCCCGATGCAAACACCTCAACATTGCTTCCGCACATTCTTGAAAGGACATTTTCAAAGCGTTCCTGAATTGTGTTTTTTGTATTCTTTTGCCTTTGCCAACCGTTATAGCGTGTTCCGTCATACTCTATTGTCATTTTGTAATTTTTCATATTATAAACCCGTCTTTATATAATTTCTCATCAATGGGAAGGTCATTATCCAGAAGTTCCCTATAGTTATTTTTTTTATAAATAAGCTCAATAACCTCTTTCATTTTCTGCGCTATACATACCTGCACTGCTGCATTTCCTAAACGTGCGTCAGTGATAGCGCCAAAATGCCTGAATGGAGCCTCAAACTTAGGGAAGTTTACCGATACATCACATATTTTTTCGTCAAACCAATATAAATGCCTTTTTTCCTCAGTGCCATCCTTTTGTATAATAGTTTTTTCCACCTTGTAATCTGTCAAGCGGTCAGGAACATCAAGCATTTCTTCAACACAGTGCAAATATGTATTCTTATCCTGCCCCACGCCGATTAAAAGAACATACCCGTCATTTTCATATATTTTTCCGTAACAACCCTTGGGATTTGCAGGACTGTCTGCAAAGCATTCCTCATATACAAAAGCCTCTGCCCTCTCCTTTTCACCAAACACAGCCATTGAATGTGTCGGATGAAGAGTGCGCAGGGCTTCTGGATGTGCCGCCGCAAGGCGAGGCAATACGCCGATACAGCTTTCCGCCTTTCTTAAATCATACACATCACTGTTCCACGTATGTGTGGGCACACACAAAAGTCCTCCGCCCTTCGTGAAACAGTCAATCAAAGCATTAAGGAGGGTTTCTCCGCCGCCATCAATTTCCCCTATTGCCCTAAGAGAGGTGTGAACGGTAACAATTTTGCCCTTTTCTATATTAAGTTCCTGAAGCTGCTTTTTTATATCATTTTTAGAAAGCATTGTATGTCCCTCTTTTCTGCGTCTTATTGTATCACAACAAAAAGCTATTGACAAGCAGTATTTTGCGTGATATACTACACTTGTTTCGAAACAAAATTTAAATAAGGGGTGCTTGCTTAAAGCAGGCTGAGAGTAAACGTGTTTTCGTTTTAACCCGTAACCTGATTTGGATAATGCCAACGTAGGGAAATAATGAAGTTTTTCATTCGGGTTACAGTTTTTTCTGTAACCCGATTTTTGTTGGCTCGAAAGGAGACAAATGATGACAACTACAAAAAAAATCACAACGGGCGCACTTATGATTGCGCTTTCAACCGTTCTGATGTGGGTGAGTAAGATTATCCCTGCACCGTGGCTGCAGGGCGGCTCTGTGACACTTGCATCAATGGTGCCAATTATTATCTGCAGTATTACACTCGGAACAAAATGGGGGCTTTGTGCATCACTTGCATACTCGCTTATTCAGATGATGTTTGGTTTCTACCCGCCGCCGACACAAACCTTTTCAAGCTTTGTTATGGTAATATTACTTGACTATGTGTTTGCATTCGGTGTTCTGGGGCTTTCGGGAATATTTTATAATATGCTTAAAAGAAGCCGTTTTGCCGCACCGATTTCAGGCTTTATCGTAACTTTTTTACGCTACATATGCCATATTTTTTCAGGTGTTCTTATATGGGGCGTTTACGCAGGAGAGGGGCAAAGCGTTCTTTCCTACTCCATTATTTATAACGGCTCGTATATGATACCCGAAATAATAATTACAACTGTAGTTCTTGCACTCATAACTAAATTCAAGATTTTCAGCAGATAAATAACAAGGCAGACATCGCATACGATGTCTGCCTTTGTGTTTATCTGTAGGAAACAATAAGTCCGCCATTTTCCGCATAATAGCTGTTAAGTCCCCTTGTCGGCATAACAGTTATATCTGCGTCTTTCCATATACTCTTTATTTCATCATAAAGCTTCTTAGCAAGAAGCTCGTTATGACAATGGCTTATAACCGCTTCACTGCCGCCAAACGAATTTTCCATCATAGCCTCTATCATTGTTGCTATCATTTTCTTTTTGCCCCGCACCTTTGCCTTAAACTTAATTCGTCCGTCATCCTCCACGCCTACGCCACGAAAATCAAGGCTTGCGGCAAGAATACCTGCCACCTTTCCCATTCTGCCCGCCTTTATAAGGTTATCAAACGAGGAGAGTGCAAAAACAGTGTTAATCCCCTCTATATATTTTTCTGTTTCTGCTACGACCTCCTCAAATTCAAGTCCCTGTTCTATCAGACTTACCATCTTTCTTATCGCAAGCACCGATGCAGGTCCCGTCGCACGTCCGTCCACTGCCGCCGCCTTTCCCTGCGAGCCATTCTCTGCAAACATCTTCGTTGCTATAAATGCACTGTTGTAGCTTCCCGAAAGATTTTTTGATACACTGATACATATATTATATGCATCCTTATCCATCTTTTCAAACCAAGCCCCGGGTGACGGGCAAGCAGTAGAGCTCGCCTTTTTGCTCTCCTTCATTACCCTGACAAGCTCTGCAGTGTCAAGATTTTTGTCATCAATGTACTCACGTTCTTCAATAGTTATGTTAAACGGCACGTTAAAATACTCTATATTTTCACATGTCTGCTCCAAATCAAATAAGTCACAGCCCGTATCTGCAATAATGTTCCATTTCATAAAAAGCTCACCAAACCTTTCAAGATTTAGTATAGCTCACGCTTGTATTTTATACGTAAATTAAAGAAACTTTTTTGTTTACATTCAGTTTACCTTGCTTTTTGTTGGAAAGGAAATAACAAACTCACTTCCCTCTCCCTTCTTGCTTTCTACCAATATTTCACCACGGCATAGCTCCACAATTCTTTTTGCTATTGAAAGTCCAAGACCAAGCCCCTGACTTGAATGTGACGCATCCCCCTGAAAATATGGGTCAAAAAGGTGCCTGAGCGTCTGCTCATCCATTCCCTCGCCATTGTCTGAAACACTGACATACACATTCTCTTTATCCTGACGAAGAGATACCGTTATTCTTCCGCCCTGACTTGTATGCTCTATGGCATTTGAGATAATATTCAGCCACAAATGCTGCATCAGTTCTCTGTTGCCCGCAAAAGTAACCTCCTCCAGTTCACAGTCAAAATCAATTTTCTTTTCAAGCCACTTTTTGGACAGTATAATCGAGCATTGACGTATCTGTTCACTTAAATCATACGGCTCCACATCAGTTACTATTTGCTGCGAAGAAAGCTTTGAAAGCAGAATTGTATTCGTAGCAAGTCTTGAAAGTCTGTCCGTTTCCTCAATAATAATGGTAAGGTACTGCTCCTTCTCCTGCGGAGTAAGGTTTTTTTCCAGTAAAAGCGAAGCAAAACCATTAATTGATGCTATAGGTGTCTTAAATTCGTGCGAATAGCTGTTTATGAAATCATTTCTGAGTATTTGCACGCTCTTTAATTCCTCGCACATTTTATTGAAATTTGCATACACACTTGCAAGCGAGTCCTTCTTTTTAAGAGGTATTTTATAGTTAAAATCCCCCTCTGCAAGATGTGCTATTCCCTCCGACAAAATCCTTATCTCTTTTTTACGTGACCTGTAGAAAATAATAATCATAGGAATAAGAATGAGCATCAGAAGCACGATTGTACCAACAACCTCAAACGATGCACTTATATAAGTTCCCTCAACGTCTAAAACATCGCTTACAAGCCACGTCATAAAAAAGTACCCAAGTGCCACTACAATCACTGCTGCCACAAGAAGTATTAAAAACTGCGGTATTATTTTGTTTGTGTATTTTGAAATATCTCTTTTTTTCATTTTATTAATATGAGGCTTTGTAGCCTATTCCTTTTATTGTTGTTATAGTTATTTCGGGGAAGCTTTTTAGTCTGTTTCTTATTCTGCTGATGTGGGTTTTTACTGTTTCCTCACCGCTTTCGGATGTTTTTCCCCACACATTTGTCATAAGCTGCTCCTTTGAAAATATCTGTTCGGGATACGAAAGTACTTTAAAGAGCAAATCAAACTCCTTTTTTGGGAACTCAACATAGTGCAAGCTTGAATAAACGGCATACTTTTCAGAATCTACCGTAACATCGCCAATGACTATTTTTTTGTCCTGATTTATATTTGCACGCCGAAGAAGTGCATTTACTCTCCATAAAAGCTCATCACTGCTGAATGGCTTTGTCATATAATCGTCTGTCCCTAATAAAAAGCCTTTTTGCTTATCTTCATACGTTTCCTTTGCCGTCAGAAAAAGGAATGGGATTTTATACCCCTCACTGCGCAGTGTTTCAAGCAGTTCGTATCCATCCATATTGGGCATCATCACATCTGCAATTACCAAATCAAGTCCGCCCTTATGTATTAACTGGAGTGCCTCTGCCCCGTCGCACGCACATTTTACCGTATAATAATCTTTAAGCCGTGCCGAGGTCAGAAGTCGCATATTTCTGTCATCCTCAACTATGAGTATCGTAGCCATTATATTTTGTCCTCCTTTAGTGTTTCTGCAATAATTCCCCACGCACGTGCAAGACGCTCTACATTCCACGCCGCATTTGCAGGAGAAGTTGACGGAAGGCAAACTGCGTTCCTTCCCGTCTTTCTCTTTATATACTTATTAAAATATTTTTCTGCCGTTTTTCCGTTTACATAAATCTTTTTTATATCAGCGGCATCCAAAATCACAGAAATATCGTTTGCGGTCACTTCTTTTATTGAGCTGTCACTGCTCCCC